>NZ_JADBQZ010000002.1:0-250771 GCF_014896175.1 Enterobacter cloacae complex sp. I3 | reverse complement strand
AATCAGGATATATTTTATAAATGCTCTATTTTTCAATTGCTTGTTCATTGCTCATGAAACGGTAATGCTACAGAATATATTGTACAAAACGCACGGCCGCTGTTAAGTTGTACAACACTTGTGAGAGTGCCATTAACGGGCGTAAATGATTGAGATGTAAATTATTTGTGAGGCAATTAATGTGCTATAAGAGAAGTCTCTCCACATGTTTTTGTGGTCAAAACCCTTAACCCCCAGGAATCGCATGCTTACAACCATCATTTACCGCAGTCATATCTGCGAGGACGTTCCAGTGAAAGCACTGGAAGCTATGGTCGCTGCTGCAAATAATAAAAACCGGCAAGCCAACGTCACGGGGATCTTGCTGTTTAACGGCACACATTTTTTTCAGTTGCTTGAGGGGCCAGTGGAGCATGTTTCTGCTATTTATGAGGAGATCTGCAACGACCCGCGACACCATAACGTAGTCGAGCTGATGCGCGATCACGGGCCCGTTCGGCGTTTTGGCAAGGTGGGCATGGAGCTTTTTGATTTGCGCCAGTTCGACAGGAACGAGGTGCTGCAACAGGTGCTGAACAAGGGAACAACACGCTATCAGCTGACTTACAATGACCGTCCGCTGCAGTTTTTCCGTACCTTTGTCGAGGCCACGGAAAAAGCGAACTATTTTGAACTGCCGCCTGCGGATTCCTGGGAGTTCGTTCGCGAAGAAACACGCTTGTCAGCGCAACCCGAGGTAATCGCGAAAGGAGCGGATTGCAGCTTTGCTTTCCAGCCGATAGTCGATCCGTTTATGCAGCAGGTTGTCTCCTGGGAGGCGCTTCTCCGCACGCCTGACGGCGGCGCACCGGGGATCTACTTTGCCAATCTGCCGCGTGACGACGTGTATACCTCTGATTTGCACAGCAAGCAGGTGGCCCTCTCAATGGCCAGTGCACTCGGGTTGCAGAACCAGACGTTATCCCTCAACCTGCTGCCTATGACGCTGGTTAACATTCCTAATGCCGTTGATTTCCTGCTCACCGCAATTGAAGCAAACGGTTTTGTCCCTGAGCAAATTGTGGTGGAGTTTACCGAAAGTGAAGCCATTTCCCGTTTTGACGAGTTCACGGATTCAGTCAGACAGCTAAAAAGTGCAGGCATCAGCGTGACGATCGATCACTTTGGTGCCGGCTTTGCGGGACTACAGCTACTGGCCCAATTCCAGCCCGACAGAATTAAGATTAATCGAGATCTCGTCGCGAACGTGCATAAAAGTGGCCCTCGACAGGCCATCATTCAGGCGATTATCAAATGCTGTTCCTCGCTTGAAATTCAGTTCTGCGCGGTCGGCGTGGAGAAGGCAGAAGAGTGGATGTGGCTGGAATCTGCGGGCATTTCCCAGTTCCAGGGCCATCTGTTTGCAAGCCCCCGGCATGGCGGAATTCCGGCGATTGCATGGCCGGAGAAGAAATTCGATTTTTGATAAAGCTGTACAAAATTCGGCAGACTTAGCTGTACGAGAAGCAAACTTTAGACAACAATGTATTAACAGGTGAAGGGAGAACGACCCCTTTCACCTGAGCAAAATGCGTTCTTAGTTATACAAATGGTTTGTACAATCTGATAAGGTTGGTGTAGTTAGGTATGGAAGTTCTGAGCGTGAGGGAGTTAATGGCCTATTACAGTATCGGCGAAGTGGCCGAACGATGCGGTATCAACCCCGTTACGCTGCGTGCCTGGCAGCGACGTTATGGATTGTTGAAGCCGCAGCGCAGCGAAGGGGGTCATCGTCAGTTTGACGATGAAGATATCCTGCGTATTGAAGAGATCAAACGCCTGATGAAAAGCGGCGTTTCGGTTGGAAAAGTAAAAGCCTTGCTGGAAAATAAAGAAGTCCTGACTCAGGGTAACTGGGTTTCGTTCCAGGAAGAGATGATGACCGTTCTGCGTTATGCCAGCCCGGCAAAGCTGCGCGCCAAAATCGGTGAGTTCCGCCGGGAGCATGCCATGGATGCGCTGATTGATAACATCATTTCCCCCGTCCGCCAGCGAATGAATCAGGATCAAAATACTGTACGCCACATGGCGAGCATGCTTGACGGCGTCCTGATTGAATTCGCGGTTCTAAGCCTGGCGGAGTCGCGCAAGAAAGCGGGTAAAGATGCGTTGCTTATCGGCTGGGAATGCGATGACCGTACCCATCTTTGGCTTGAAGCCGCGCGGCTGGCGCAGCAAGGCTGGCACATTGACGTGCTGGCGGACCCGATTGATTCTCCGCGTCCTGAACTTTTCCCGGGGCAAAAAATCTTCGTCTGGACGGGAAAAACGCTAACACCGCGTCAGCAGGAACAGCTCGACCACTGGCGTGAGCAGGGTTTTAGCGTTTCATTTCACCAATAATAATCAGAGGCCTTGAGGGCCTTTTATTGTTTTAGACACTTCCAGAACAAAAGCTATCTCAAAAATAGGCATTTCCGATACATATTTTACTTTTCCTCTCTTCGCTGTTTTCTACAACAGATAATCCATTAATTTTCAAAGTATTGAACAATTAAATCCATCCCGCCCGCATCTTCTGACAGGGTCTATGCTTAATAAAAGTAGACAAAAAGGGCGGTTTAGCCGAATGCCCCTGCTGACAGAGGGTTGAAGTGATAATCGTTATCACTAACATGGTGTTATGCCCTGATGGCTAATCAGATGAGGTGGACCTATGGAACTGCATTCAGAAACCTTCAATCCTGCCGATTTTGCCTGGCGAGGATTAACGCTCACGCCTGCGGCGGCGGCGCATATCCACGAGCTGGTGGCAAAAAATCCCGACATTCTCGGCGTGCGCTTAGGCGTTAAGCAGACCGGCTGCGCGGGCTTTGGCTACGTGCTGGATACCGTCACCGCACCGGAAAAAGATGACCTGGTGTTTGAAACCGACGGCGCAAAGCTGTACGTCGCGCTGCAGGCTATGCCGTTTATCGATGGAACCGAAGTGGATTACGTGCGGGAAGGTTTAAACCAGTTATTCAAATTTCATAACCCGAAAGCCCAGAACGAATGCGGCTGCGGCGAAAGCTTTGGGGTATAGGCGGTACTATGTCTCGTAATACTGAAGCAACGAGTGATGTAAACACCTGGAGCGGCGGACACCTCAACTATAAAGAGGGTTTTTTCACGCAGCTGCAGACCGACGAGCTGGCGAAAGGCATTAATGAAGATGTGGTGCGCGCCATTTCGGCCAAACGTAACGAGCCCGAGTGGATGCTCGAATTTCGCCTGAGTGCGTTCCGCGCCTGGCTGGAGATGGAAGAGCCGCACTGGCTGAAAGCCCACTACGACAAGCTGAACTATCAGGATTACAGCTACTACTCCGCGCCCTCCTGCGGCAGCTGTGACGATACCTGCGCCTCGCAGCCCGGCGCGGTCCAGCAAACCGGTGCCGAGAACAGCTTCCTGAGCAAAGAGGTTGAAGAGGCGTTTAACCAGCTGGGCGTACCCGTGCGCGAGGGGAGAGAGGTGGCGGTAGACGCCATTTTCGACTCCGTCTCGGTGGCGACCACCTACCGTGAAAAGCTGGCCGAACAGGGGATCATTTTCTGCTCCTTTGGCGAAGCTATTCATGACCACCCCGATCTGGTGAAAAAGTACATCGGCACCGTGGTACCGAGCAACGATAACTTCTTCGCCGCGCTGAATGCCGCGGTAGCCTCTGACGGCACCTTTATCTACGTGCCGAAAGGCGTGCGCTGCCCGATGGAGCTCTCCACCTATTTCCGCATCAACGCCGAAAAAACCGGACAGTTCGAACGCACCATTCTGGTAGCGGACGAAGGCAGCTACGTCAGCTATATCGAAGGGTGCTCCGCCCCGGTGCGCGACAGCTACCAGCTGCACGCGGCGGTGGTTGAGGTCATCATTCACAAAGACGCCGAGGTGAAATACTCCACGGTGCAGAACTGGTTCCCCGGCGACGGCAATACCGGCGGTATCCTGAACTTCGTCACCAAGCGAGCGCTGTGCGAAGGCGAAAACAGCAAAATGTCCTGGACGCAGTCGGAAACCGGCTCCGCTATTACCTGGAAATACCCGAGCTGTATTCTGCGCGGGGATAACTCCATCGGTGAGTTTTACTCTGTGGCGCTGACCAGCGGGCATCAGCAGGCCGATACCGGCACCAAGATGATCCACATTGGGAAAAACACAAAATCGACGATTATTTCGAAGGGGATCTCCGCCGGGCATAGCCAGAACAGCTATCGCGGGCTGGTGAAAATCATGCCGACGGCCACCAACGCGCGTAACTTCACCCAGTGTGATTCAATGCTGATCGGTGCCGACTGCGGGGCGCATACCTTCCCGTACGTGGAGTGTCGCAACAACACGGCTCAGCTGGAGCACGAGGCGACCACGTCGCGCATTGGGGAAGATCAGCTCTTCTACTGCCTGCAGCGCGGCATCAGCGAAGAAGATGCCATTTCGATGATTGTGAACGGCTTCTGTAAGGACGTGTTCTCTGAACTGCCGCTGGAATTCGCCGTTGAAGCACAAAAACTCCTCGCCATTAGTCTTGAACACAGCGTCGGTTAAGGAAAGCACATGTTAAGCATTAAAGATTTACAGGTTAGCGTGGAAGAGAAAGCGATCCTGCGCGGTCTCAATTTTGACGTCAAGCCGGGTGAAGTTCACGCCATCATGGGGCCAAACGGCTCCGGGAAAAGTACGCTTTCAGCGACGCTGGCGGGACGCGAAGATTACGAAGTGACAGGCGGCTCGGTCGAATTTAACGGCAAAGATCTTCTGGAGATGTCGCCGGAAGACCGTGCGGGTGAGGGCATCTTTATGGCCTTCCAGTACCCGGTGGAAATTCCGGGCGTCAGCAACCAGTTTTTCCTCCAGACGGCGCTGAATGCGGTGCGCAAGTATCGCGGCCAGGAGGCGCTGGATCGCTTCGACTTCCAGGATCTAATGGAAGAGAAGATCAAACTGCTGAAAATGCCGGAAGACCTGCTGACCCGCTCGGTCAACGTCGGCTTTTCCGGCGGCGAGAAAAAGCGTAACGATATCCTGCAGATGGCGGTGCTCGAGCCCGAGCTGTGCATTCTGGATGAGACCGACTCCGGTCTGGATATCGACGCCCTGAAGATTGTCGCCGACGGGGTGAATTCCCTGCGCGACGGCAAGCGCTCGTTCATTATTGTCACCCACTACCAGCGCATTCTGGACTACATCAAGCCGGACTATGTCCACGTGCTTTACCAGGGACGTATTGTGAAATCCGGTGATTTTACGCTGGTTAAACAACTGGAGGAGCAGGGTTATGGCTGGCTTACCGAACAGCAGTAATGCGCTCCAGCAGTGGCACCGGCTGTTTGAGGAGCAGGGTAATACGCGCTCCGAGCAGGCGCAGCAGCACCTGCAGCAGATGCTGCGCCTCGGCCTGCCGACGCGGAAGCATGAGAACTGGAAATACACCCCACTCGACGGCCTGCTGAACGGCGAGTTTGTGACGCGTCTGGCAGAGATTGACCCGGCCCGGCGTGACGCTCTGGCGCTGACGGTGGATGCGGTGCGTCTGGTCTTTGTCGACGGCGTCTGGCGTCCAGAACTGAGCGACGACGCCCGGGATAGCGGGTTCGATATCGTCATTAACGACGACCGCCAGAGCCTGAGCACCCCGGTTCAGCCGGAAGTCTTCCTCCACCTGACCGAGAGCCTGGCCCGCAGCGTGACGCATATTCAGGTCAAGCGTAACCAGCGTCCGGCAAAACCGCTGCTGCTGATGCACATCACCCAGGGCGTGGAGGGCGATGAGATCAACACCGCGCACTATCGCCATCACCTTGAGCTGGCGGAGGGGGCGGAGGCCACGGTAATCGAACATTACGTCAGCCTCAACGAGACCCGCCACTTTACCGGGTCGCGGCTGACGATGAACGTTGCCGCCAATGCGCAGCTTCACCATATTAAGCTGGCGTTTGAGAATCCGCAGAGCCATCATTTTGCCCATAACGATCTTCTGCTGGGCCAGGATGCAGCGGCGTACAGCCACAGCTTCCTGCTCGGCGGCGCGGTGCTGCGCCACAACACCAGCACGCAGCTTAACGGTGAAAACACTACGCTGCGCATCAACAGCCTGGCGATGCCGGTGAAGGCAGAAGTGTGCGACACGCGCACCTGGCTTGAGCACAACAAAGGCTACTGCAACAGCCGCCAGCTGCACAAAACCATCGTCAGCGATAAAGGGCGGGCGGTGTTTAACGGCCTGATTAACGTGGCCCAGCACGCCATCAAAACCGACGGGCAGATGACCAACAACAATCTGCTGCTGGGGCGCCTGGCGGAAGTGGACACCAAGCCGCAGCTGGAGATCTACGCCGACGACGTAAAATGCAGTCACGGCGCGACGGTCGGTCGGATCGACGACGAGCAGATGTTCTACCTGCGCTCGCGCGGCATCGACCAGCAGGCGGCGCAGAAAATGATCATCTACGCCTTTGCGGCGGAGCTTACGGAAGCGCTGCACGATGGCGTATTGAAGCAGCAGGTGCTGGCCCGCATTGGTCAGCGTCTGCCCGGAGGCGAAGCATGAATTTTCCCGTAGAGAAAGTGCGGGCCGATTTCCCGGTTCTGACCCGTGAAGTGAACGGCCTGCCGCTGGCCTATCTCGACAGCGCGGCCAGCGCGCAGAAGCCGAATCAGGTGGTGGATGCGGAAGCCGAGTTCTACCGCCACGGCTACGCCGCCGTGCATCGCGGTATTCATACCCTGAGCGCCGAGGCGACCCAGCGCATGGAAAACGTGCGCACGCAAATTGCAGCCTTCCTCAATGCACGCCTGCCGGAAGAGCTGGTATTTGTGCGCGGCACAACCGAGGGGATTAACCTTGTCGCCAATAGCTGGGGCAACGCCCAGGTGCGCGCGGGGGATAACATCATCATCACCCAGATGGAGCACCACGCCAATATTGTGCCGTGGCAGATGCTCTGCGAGCGTGTCGGCGCGCAGCTGCGGGTCGTTCCGTTGAACGACGACGGCACGCTGCAGCTGGAGCAGCTTGACGCCCTGCTGGACGATAAAACGCGGCTGGTGGCGGTCACCCAGGTCTCTAACGTGCTGGGCACCGAAAACCCGGTGACAGAGATTATCGCAAAAGCCCATCAGGCCGGCGCGAAGGTGCTGATTGACGGCGCGCAGGCGGTGATGCACCACGCGGTGGACGTGCAGGCGCTGGACTGCGATTTCTACGTATTCTCCGGGCATAAGCTCTATGGCCCGACCGGGATTGGCGTGCTGTATGTGAAAGAGGACATCCTGCAGGCGATGCCGCCGTGGGAAGGGGGCGGATCGATGATCGCCACCGTCAGCCTGACGGAAGGGACGACCTACGCCCGCGCGCCCTGGCGCTTCGAGGCGGGCACCCCCAACACCGGCGGAATTATCGGCCTGGGGGCGGCGGTGTCTTACGTCTCCGCAATCGGCCTCGACGCCATTCAGGAGTACGAACAGCTGCTGATGCACTACGCGCTGCAGGAGCTTGCCAGCGTGCCTGACCTTACCCTGTATGGCCCGGCTGACCGACAGGGCGTGATTGCCTTTAACCTGGGGAAACACCACGCCTATGACGTGGGCAGCTTCCTCGATAACTACGGCGTGGCCGTCCGTACCGGGCACCACTGCGCCATGCCGCTGATGGCTTTTTACCAGGTGCCGGCAATGTGCCGCGCATCGCTGGTGATGTATAACACAATGGAAGAGGTCGACAGGCTGGTGGCGGGGCTTAAGCGCATTCACCAGCTGCTGGGCTAAGAAGAGGCAAAAGATGGCAGAACTGCCGGACAGAGACAAATTGCTGCGCAACTTTGGACGCTGTGCAAACTGGGAAGAGAAGTACCTTTATATCATCGAGCTGGGGCAGCGTCTGCCGCCGCTCGGTGAAGAGGCGCATAACCCGGAAAACATTATTCAGGGCTGCCAGAGCCAGGTGTGGATTGTGATGGAGCAGTCTGACGACGGCACTATCGCCCTGCACGGCGACAGCGATGCGGCCATTGTAAAAGGGCTGATTGCGGTCGTCTTTATTCTTTACCACCGGATGTCGGCGCAGGATATCGTCGCGTTCGATGTCCGCCCGTGGTTTGAAAAAATGGCCCTGACCCAACACCTCACCCCATCCCGCTCCCAGGGGCTGGAAGCGATGATTCGCGCCATTCGCGCCAAAGCTGCAATCCTTAGCTAGACTTACAGAACAGCATTCATTCTGTTTCGCGAGGTGGTTCCCGCCTCGCTGGTTTTTCAGCTTTCTGGCATCCTGCCAGTGAATAAGGAATCTCAGCATGAAGCGCGCGTCTCTAATAACTCTATTACTCCTCAGTTCGCTCGGTACGTTTAATTCGGCCCGCGCGATGGACTATCCGTTGCCGCCCGCAGGCAGCCGTCTGATCGGGCAAAATCAAACCTACACGATACAGGAAGGGGATAATAAGCTTCAGACTATCGCCCGTCGGTTTAATACGGCGGCGCAGGTGATCCTTGAAACGAACAATACCATTGCGCCAGTAAACCCGGCGCCGGGTACCGTTATCACGATCCCGTCGCAGATGTTGCTGCCAGATACCCCGCGCGAAGGCATTGTGGTTAACCTGGCCGAGCTTCGGCTCTACTACTTCCCGCCGGGAGAAAATATTGTCCAGGTATTCCCGCTCGGCATCGGACAGCTGGGGCTGGAAACGCCGGTGAGCACCACCCGCGTCAGCCAAAAAATCCCTAATCCAACCTGGACGCCAACGGCGGGCATCAGAGCGCGTTCCCTGGCCCAGGGAATTAAATTGCCACCCGTCGTCCCGGCGGGGCCAAATAACCCGCTGGGGCGCTATGCGCTGCGTCTGGGAATTGGTAATGGGGAATATCTTATTCACGGTACCAGCGCGCCGGACAGCGTAGGTCTGCGCGTCAGTTCCGGCTGTATGCGAATGAACGCCCCGGATATTAAAGCCCTGTTTGAACAGGTGCGGGTCGGCACGCGGGTACAGATCATCAACGAGCCGGTGAAATTCTCGGTTGAGCCGGACGGTAAGCGCTATATTGAGGTCCACCGTCCGCTGGCGCAGGTGGAGGGCGAGAACCCGCAGATTTCGCCCATTACTCACTCGGCAGACTTTGCCACCTTTGTTTCTCAGGCCGGAAGCGATAAGGCGTTAATTGATAAAGCCCTGGCGCGCCGTGCCGGGATCCCGGTTGTCGTATCCGCGGGTAGCGGCCCGTCGGCCAGCAATAGCGTGTTGTCAGTGCAGAACAGCCGGGTGTCTGCTGCGGTAGCAGAAGAGGAAGGGGAAAAGGTAACGCAGTAGCAGTTTGACGCAGGCAAAAAAAATGGCGCACAATGTGCGCCATTTTATTAACAGGTACTATTACTTACGGTATTTAGTAGCCTGGTTGTCCAGACGCTGGTTAGCGCGAGCTGCGTCGTCTTTAGCAGCCTGAACGTCGGAACGCATTGCGTTCACGTCGTTGCTCAGCTGGTCAACTTTAGCGTTCAGAGTCTGAACGTCAGAAGACAGCTGATCGATTTTAGCGTTGCTGGAGCAACCAGCCAGCAGAGTAGAACCCAGGATTACCGCGCCCAGTACCAGTTTAGTACGATTCATTATTAATACCCTCTAGATTGAGTTAATCTCCATGTAGCGTTACAAGTATTACACAAACTTTTTTGGGTTGAGAATATTTTTTTGATGGGAATACGCCTATTTTTGATCGTTCGCTCAAAGAAGCATCGAATCAGTGCGTTTTGAGTAAAAAGCTATGTAAAAAAAGGCATTTTTCATCGGATTCATCTTAGATAAATCGCATTTAAATAGAAAAACCCGATTTGCTTTTTGAATGAATTTGGCTAATGCCGGGAATAAAAAAAGCGCCCATTGGGCGCTTTTTATCAAATTTAATTCGTTCGTGAATTATTACAGCACGTGAACGGAGGCAGTATTGGTTGTTCCGCTTGGTACCAGAGCACCAGAAACCATTACAACCACGTCGCCCTTCTGCGCCAGACCGCTTTCCAGAGCCATTGCTTTACCCTGAATGTAGAAATCGTCAGTAGAGGCGATCTCTTTGACCAGGTGCGCAACCACGCCTTTGCTCAGCACCAGCTGACGTGCGGTGGTTTCGTTGGTGGTCAGGGCCAGGATGGTGGCATCCGGGAAGTATTTACGCACTGCGCGCGCAGATTTACCGCCCTGGGTCGCAACAACAATCAGTGGCGCTTCCAGTTTCTCAGCGGTTTCTACCGCACCGCGGCATACTGCTTCAGTGATGCGCAGCTTGCGGCTGTCGTTGTTGAAGTCCAGACGGCTGGTCATCACGCGGTCAGTACGTTCGCAGATGGTTGCCATGATGCCGACCGCTTCCAGAGGGTATTTCCCTTTCGCGGATTCACCGGACAGCATTACTGCATCGGTACCGTCGAGGATGGCGTTCGCCACGTCGCCTGCTTCAGCGCGGGTAGGGCGTGGGTTTTTGATCATGGAGTCCAGCATCTGCGTGGCGGTGATAACCACTTTACGCGCGCGAACACATTTCTCGATCATCATCTTCTGGGCGAAGATCACTTCTTCAACCGGGATTTCAACGCCCAGGTCGCCACGAGCAACCATGATGCCGTCAGACGCTTCGAGGATTTCGTCGAAGTTGTTCAGGCCTTCCTGGTTTTCGATTTTGGAGATGATCTGGATCTTCTCGCCGCCGTGGGCTTTCAGGTGCTCACGAATTTCAACCACGTCGGAACGCTTACGGATGAAGGACGCCGCAACGAAATCAACGCCTTGTTCGCAGCCGAAGATCAGGTCCTGTTTGTCTTTCTCCGCCAGTGCTGGCAGCGCGATAGAAACGCCCGGCAGGTTAACGCCTTTGTTTTCGCCCAGGTCGCCGTTGTTCAGCACTTTACAGATAACCTTGTTACCTTCGATAGCGGTGACTTCCATACCGATCAGACCATCGTCGACCAGCACGGTGTTACCCACGGACAGATCGCTGGTGAAGCCTTCATAGGTGACCGCAACGATTTCGCTGTTACCAACAACGGATTTGTCGGTAGTGAAGGTGAAGGTCTGGCCCGCTTTCAGAGAGACGTCGTTACCGCCTTCCAGTTTGATGGTACGGATTTCCGGACCCTTGGTATCGAGCAGGATCGCCGCTTTTTTACCGGTCTTGCTCATCACGTTGCGCAAGTTCTGGATACGCTGACCGTGTTCTGCGTAGTCACCGTGGGAAAAGTTCAGACGCATCACGTTCATGCCGGCGTCCAGCATTTTGCTCAGCATCTCTTCGGATTCGGTTTTCGGGCCGATAGTACAAACAATTTTCGTCTTTTTCATGACAGTCTTAGTCTTTAAGTTGGGAAGGATATGGAAATCTCGCTCCGGGGGCGCACCGCCGCGGAGTCAAACCTGTGTTGCAAAAGAGTATATGACACGCACTAAGGATAGGAGACATCAAATGAGCGTGCAGAAGAAAGTGTGCCTGAGTGACAGCCCAACGAAGGAGAGGAGAAGTTGTACGTTGTTTTTTGTATTCCAAGCGCTGAAACCATTCACCAAGGATTTGGCGCGCATTATACGCTAATTTTAAGATAAAAGGAAAATGGAAACGGTGTTTCAGAATTAATCAATGCCGTTTCACATAATATTGTTATCAAGGCGTTAAGCCATGATGACAACTTTTGGCGGCAGGTGAGCGACCTGCCGCCGTTTGCTTATTTTTGCAGCGCCTGGCTGAGGTCGGCAATCAGGTCTTTTGGATCTTCAATGCCTACCGAGAGGCGGATCAGCTGCGGCACAATACCGTTTGCCAGCCGTTGCTCCAGCGGAATCGAGGCGTGCGTCATGCTGTAAGGCTGGCTCACAAGGCTCTCCACCCCGCCCAGGCTTTCCGCGAGGGTGAACAGCTTCAGGTTGCGAATCACCTCGGTGGCGCGTTGCGCATCGCCTTTTACCACGACGGAAATCATCCCGCCCGGCAGGGTCATCTGCGTACGGGCAAGCTGGTACTGCGGATGCGATTCCAGGCCGGGATAGAACACTTTTTCGACCAGAGGATGCTGCGCCAGCCATTGCGCAATCTCCAGCGCGTTGCTGCTGTGCTTTTCTACCCTCAGCGCAAGCGTGCGGATACCGCGCAGGGTCAGGAAGCTGCTGAACGGATCCAGGACACCACCGACCGCATTTTGCAGATAGCCAAGCTGGTCCGCCAGCGCTGGATTATCTCCCACCACTGCCAGCCCGGCCACCACGTCAGAGTGCCCGTTAAGGTATTTGGTAGCGGAGTGGACTACGATATCGAAACCCGACGCCAGCGGGCGGTGGATCACCGGCGACGCGAAGGTGTTATCCGCTACGCTGATGACGTTATGACGACGGGCGATCGCCGCAATGGCCGACAGATCGGCCAGCTTCAGCAGCGGGTTGGTTGGCGTTTCCACCCACACCATGCGGGTCTCCGGGCGAATGGCGGCCTCAAGCCCGGCTAAGTCGTCCGGCTTAACCCAGCTGACCTGCAAGCCCGTACTGCGTTTGCGCACGTTTTCAATCAGGCGATACGTCCCGCCGTAAACGTCATCAATGGCGACGATATGGCTGTCTTTATCCAGCAGCTCAAGCACCGTGGAGATGGCCGCCAGACCGGAAGCAAAGGCGTAGCCGCGCGTGCCGCCTTCCAGTTCGGCGATAGCGGTTTCCAGCGCATGGCGCGTTGGGTTGCCGCTGCGGGAATACTCATAGCCGGTATGCTCGCCGGGTGACGGTTGCGCAAACGTCGACGTGGCGTAAATCGGCGGCATGACGGCGCCGTGCGGGTCGTTGAATGCGCCGCTGTGGACGCTCAGGGTTGCCAGGTTTTTCATCGTTTAATCCTTTATTGCTGTAGACGATTGCGCCACGCGGTCAGGACGTCGCTGCGCGTAATCAGGCCGAGAAAACGGTCATTGTCGTTAATGACGGCCACCAGACCGCGGTCGAAGATGGCGTGCAGGGCACTCTCCGGGGCACGTTTATCGAGAATTTCCACCTGACGGGTCATGGCCGCCGTGACCGGCAGGGCAAAGCGGTCGCCGTCGCCGCCGATATGCCGCAGCAGATCCCACTCGTCGATAATGCCCACCACCTTGCCGTTCTCCAGGACCGGTAGCTGAGAGATGTCATACAGGCGCATGCGTGCCAGCACGGTGGAAAGCGTATCGTCCGGCGCGGCGGTGACGGTAGCGCCTTCATCATGGCGCAGGGCAATGTAGTCGGAGAGATCCCCCGCCTGAGGGCGCGTGATAAGCCCCTGCTGGCGCATCCAGTCGTCGTTGAACATCTTCGAGAGATATTTATTGCCGCTGTCACAGGCAAAGGTCACCACGCGCTTCGGCGTGGTCTGCGCCTGGCAATACTTCAGCGCCGCCGCCAGCAGCGTGCCGCTGGAGGAGCCCGCCAGAATGCCTTCCGTTTTCAGCAGCTCGCGCGCGGTGGCGAACGCTTCGCGGTCGGAGATGCGCCAGGCGCGATTCACCCCTTCGATGTGGGCCAGCGGGGGAATAAAGTCTTCGCCAATGCCCTCTACCAGCCAAGAGCCCGCGTCGTGGTAGCGTCCGGTTTCCACCTGGTCAGCGAGAACGGATCCGGCCGGGTCAGCCAGGACAAACTCGGTGTGCGGAGAGTGCTCGGCGAACCACGCCTGTAGGCCACCGAGCGTACCACCTGAGCCGACGCCGACCACGATGGCGTCAATTCTGCCGTCAAGCTGCTCGTACAGCTCCGGTGCCGTGGTGGTGCGGTGCGCCAGCGGATTGGCTTCGTTATTGAACTGGTCGATGTAAAACGCGCCCGGCAGCTCGTTAGCCAGACGCCGGGCGTAATCCTGGTAATAGGCGGGGTGGCCCTTATTCACGTCCGAGCGGGTCAGCACTACCTGAGCACCCAGCGCGCGCAGGTGGAAAATCTTTTCGCGGCTCATTTTGTCGGGCACTACGAGGATCAGCGAGTAGCCTTTCTGGGCGGCGATCAGCGCCAGGCCGAGGCCGGTATTGCCCGCCGTGGCCTCAATAATCGTGCCGCCCGGCTGCAGCTGGCCGGTACGCTCCGCTTCGTTAATCATCGACAGCGCAACGCGGTCTTTAATCGAGCCGCCGGGGTTCTGGTTCTCCAGCTTCAGAAACAGTGAGCAGGGACCGGTATCAAGCTTATGTAGCTGGATCAGCGGCGTGTGGCCAATCAGTTCGGTGACGGAGTGGTAAATCGTCATGATGTTTTCCTTTCGGGATGTCATGACGGGATGATAGGGCGATGAAATTTTCACAATAAAGAACCATTCACTGCCGTTTAGAACAGAAAGGAATATAAATACCGTTTTTGGATGTCAGGACAGCAAGACGTAAAGTTGTCTGGATGTGGAGATGGCTATATCGGGATAAAATGCTGCAAAAATGACCGTTTTTTACGCGCGTCCGCCAGCAGATATGCATCCGGCAGATAATCATTGCTGAAATTGGTCTAAATGCTTCCCACCCGGTAAATCCGGTGTTTATTTCCGAAAGTTATAACACATTCTTTTTTGTTCATTTAAAAGCTGATAACGCCTGTTTACTATCGTTTGGACATCCATACTTCTAAACCGCCGAGGGCGGCACGGATAACGAATAAGAATGATTGTACTGAGCAATATTTCGAAGGTTTTTGACAACGGAAAGGTGGCACTCACAGCCGTTGATAACGTCAATTTGACGATAGAGCAGGGACAAATATACGGCATTATCGGTTACAGCGGCGCCGGGAAAAGCACGCTGATTCGCCTGCTGAACGGTCTGGAGAAACCCAGCGCCGGGAGCGTCACCATTAACGGGCAGGATATCTCCGCCGCAAAAGGTGAAGCGCTGCGCCAGGCGCGCCTGAAAATCAGCATGGTGTTTCAGCACTTCAACCTGCTGTGGTCGCGCACGGTGAGTGAGAACATTGCTTTCTCTATGCAAATTGCCGGTGTGCCAAAAGCGAAGATTAAGGCGCGCGTCGCCGAACTGGTGGAGCTGGTTGGCCTGAAAGGACGCGAAAATGCGTATCCGTCGCAGCTGAGCGGCGGGCAAAAGCAGCGCGTGGGGATTGCGCGCGCGCTGGCCAACAACCCCGACGTGCTGCTCTGCGATGAGGCTACGTCCGCGCTCGACCCGCAGACCACCGATCAGATCCTCGATCTGCTGCTGGACATTAACCGCCGCTTCAAGCTCACCATCGTGCTGATCACGCACGAGATGCACGTGGTGCGCAAAATCTGCGACCGCGTGGCGGTGATGGAGAACGGCAAAGTGGTGGAAGAGGGCGACGTGCTGAGCGTCTTTACCCATCCACAGCAGCCGATTACGCAGCAGTTTGTCCGCCAGGTGAGCCAGTACGCCGAGGAAGAGACCTTCAATACCGAACTGGCAAGCGATCTGGAAGGCACGGTGATCAGGCTGACCTTTACCGGACACAGCACGCACAAGCCGATTGTCGGGGAACTCACCCTGCGCTACGGCCTGCCGTTTAACATCCTGCACGGAAAAATGACGCAGACCGCCCACGGTGTTTTCGGGCAGCTCTGGGTCCACGTGGCGGCATCCGATGAACAACTGAACAATATCCTCGCCGACCTGCAGCACAGCGATATTGAAGGCGAGGTAATTAAACATGTCTGAGAATCTCTTTCCGCATCTCAAGTGGGATCAGCTCTGGGCTGCAACGCTGGAGACGCTGTACATGACCGCGCTTTCCGGCGTGGCGACCTTTGTGCTGGGCATCGTGCTGGGGCTGGCGCTGTTTTTAACCGCGCGCGGTGGCTTGTTCCACAACCGCACGGTCTACAGCGTCATTTCGATAGTGGTGAACGTGTTCCGCTCGATTCCGTTCATCATTCTCATCGTTCTGCTGATCCCGTTCACCAAGACCGTCGTCGGCACCATTCTTGGTGCCAACGCGGCGCTGCCGGCGCTGATCGTGGGTGCCGCACCGTTCTACGCACGCCTGGTGGAAATTGCCCTGCGTGAAGTGGATAAAGGCGTGATAGAAGCCACGCGCTCGATGGGCGCACGGCTTAGCACGCTCGTGTTTCGGGTTTTACTGCCGGAATCATCACCTGCACTGGTATCGGGTATTACGGTGACGCTAATTGCGTTGGTGAGCTACAGCGCCATGGCGGGGGTGATTGGTGCCGGCGGTTTAGGAAATCTGGCTTATCTGGAAGGATTCCAGCGCAACCATGGTGACGTCACGCTGGTGGCAACGGTGACCATTTTAATCATCGTTTTCATTATCCAGTTCTGCGGCGATGTCATTACTTCACTGTTAGATAAACGCTAATAAATACACACAGGAACCACATCATGAAAAAGACACTGACACTGATCGCCGCCGCAACCCTGAGCGCCCTGAGCTTCGCCTCCTGGGCCGACACCCTGACCGTGGGCGCATCCAACACGCCGCACGCCGAAATTCTGGAGCAGGCAAAGCCGATTCTGGCGAAGCAGGGTATCGACCTGGAGATTAAACCGTTCCAGGACTACATTCTGCCGAACACTGCGCTGGCGGGTCATGACATCGACGCGAACTATTTCCAGCACATTCCTTACCTGAACAGCGTGCTGAAAGATCATGCGGGCGATAAAGACTACGATTTTGTCAGTGCGGGCGCGATCCACATTGAGCCAATCGGCATCTACTCAAAAAAATACAAATCCCTGAAGGATCTGCCGGAAGGCGGCAAGATCATCATGCGTGATGCGGTTTCCGAGGAAGGCCGTATTCTCTCCATCTTCGAAAAAGAGGGCGTGATCAAGCTGAAGCCGGGCATCGACAAAGTGACGGCGCGCATCAGCGATATCGTTGAGAACCCGAAAAAACTGAAGTTCACGCCGAACGTGGAAGCGTCCCTGCTGCCGCAGATGTATAACAACGACGAAGGCGACGCGGTGGTGATTAACGCCAACTATGCGATAGACGCCGGTCTGGATCCGGTTCACGACCCGATTGCGGTAGAGAGCGGTGAAAACAACCCGTACGCCAACATCATTACCGTGCATCGCGGTGACGAGAAGAAGAAAGACATCGTCGCGCTGGTGAACGTGCTGCACTCCAAAGAGATTCAGGACTGGATCCGCACCAAATACAAAGGCGCGGTCATTCCAGTAAACAACTAATTATTTGATTTTCCAGATGAAGCCCGGCGAGATCCTCGCCGGGCTTCTTTTTTGTATCCGGCGGGAGAATCATTTAAGCTCAACGTTTAACAGGCAATGGAGTGATGACGATGGGTAACGTGACCAAAGATGAAGCGCTGTACCAGGAGATGTGCCGGGTGGTCGGAAAGGTGGTGCTGGAGATGCGTGATTTAGGGCAGGAGCCGAAGCATATTGTCATTGCGGGCGTGCTGCGCACGGCGCTGGCGAACCAGCGCATCAAGCGCAGCGCACTGACAACCGAAGCGATGGAAACGGTGGTTAAGGCGCTGGCCGGCTAACGCGCCAGCGTTTCGCGACCTGTTCAAGCGAGCAGCAGAGCAGGTAATAGACCGCACCCGTAAAGATAAAGATGGCCGCCGGGTAGATTTGCACCCGGTTATTGACCTGTCCCGCCACCGTTGTCAGCTCCGGGACGTTGACGATGAATGCCAGCGACGTATCCTTCAGCAGGCTGATAAAAATTCCCACCAGCGACGGCAAAATATTTCTCAGCGTCTGCGGCAGTAGCACGCGCCACAGGGTTTGCTGCGTGCTGAACCCCTGAGACAGCGCGGCCTCGTTTTGACCCGCTGGGAGCGCCCTGAGCCCGGCAAAAACCGAATGCATCACCGATGCCGCCGTAAACCAGGCCAGCGCCAGCGTCACGGTCAGCGCCCCCGGCAGATCCCCTCCGGTGATCAGCGGCAACAGATACCACATCCAGAAAATCACAAAAATCAGGGGAATACCGCGAATCAACTCCGCCCACAGAAAAAGCCCCCTGCGCACCAGCCCAGGATAGCGCCAGGCGAGGCACGCCAGCGTCACGCCGCCGGGAAGCGCAAGCAGGGCGGCCCCTGCGGCCATCAGCAGCGAAAGCAGTACGCCGCCGGGTTCACCCGCTGCCGTTCGTCCCCACAGCAGATAATCCAGGTTTTCGAAAATAACGTTAAATCCTGTAACCATCTTTTTTCCTCCCTGAATGCGGACCGACGCGCACCAGCACCATCCCCATGACAATGCCGGTAAGCAAATAGAGCACCGTACCGACGATAAACGCCTCCATGGCGTGGGCGTTGTAACTTTCAATCTGCCGGACCTGGTAGGTTAGCTCAGCGAAGCCAATCCCGCTGGCGAGCGAGGAGAGCTTCATCAAATTGAGGTACTGGCCGACAACGGGCTGCCAGGCGTTGGCGAGCCCCTGCGGCAGAAGGATGTAGCGAAATAAACGCCACGAGGAGAACCCTTGCGCCAGCGCCGCTTCCTGCTGTCCGGCAGGAACAGAACGCAGTCCCGATGCCGCTTCCTCAATTAAAAACGCCGAAGTAAAAACGCCCAGCCCCCAGGCAGAACATAAAAACTCAGGGGTAAACCACCAGACGTCGCCGGGCAGAATTGACCAGCTGTGATCCGCATTCACCGCGTCTCGAAAGCCCTGCGGTAACCCGTTCCAGGCGGCGAAATACCAGAACAGCAGCTGCACCAACAGCGGCGTATTGCGAAACAGCGATACCCAGCCGCTGACGACCGCATTCCCGATGCGTCCACCGGAAAGACGCAGGAGCAAAAAGAACGGTGCAAGCAGGCTGGCGATCAGGCCCCCCGCCAGCGTCACCCACAGGGTGGTGAGAAATCCGGAGAGTATCCACTGCAGAGGCTGTCCGGCCAGCACGCCCTGCCAGTCGAGGGCGGGCATCAGAGGTGCTCCTGGTGCAGCGGGTTCAGCACTTTTTGCAGGAAACGCTGCGCCCGGGGATGCGACGGTTGACTGAAAAATTGCCCCGGCGGCGCGGTTTCAAGAATCTGCCCGCCGTCGATAAAGACAATCCGGTCGGCAATTTCCCGGGCGAACTGCATCTCATGAGTCACGACAATCATGGTGATCCCGCTATGGGCAAGGGCTTTCATGACGAATAACACTTCGCCAATCATCTCCGGATCGAGCGCCGACGTCGGCTCGTCGAAGAGGATGATCTGCGGCGACGAGGCCAGGGCGCGGGCAATCGCCACGCGCTGCTGCTGGCCGCCGGAAAGCTCAGCGGGGAGGTGGTGAGCCTTTTCCTGCATTCCGACCTTCTCCAGCAGTGCCAGCGCGCGCTCCTGAGCTGGCTGCGGCTTCCAGCCGTGCACATGCTCCAGTGCGAGGGTGATGTTCTGGCTGGCGGTGAGGTGGGCATACAGATTGAACTGCTGAAACACAAATCCAACGCGGCTGCGCAGCTGACGCAGCCTGCTGCCGGAAAGCTGCCCGGTCGGCTTGCTGTCGACCAGGATTTCCCCGCCGCTCAGGGTTTCAAGCTGATTGATAAGACGGATCAGCGTTGATTTACCCGAACCGGAAGGGCCGAGAATAGCAACCACTTCACCGGGCGTGATGGTGAGGTTAATGTCGCGTAAAACCTGATGGTCGCCGTAGCGTTTGTCCACGTGACGAAACTCAACGCTGGCCTGTTCCAGATGTGAAAAATCCGCGGCACCGGCCGCGGAGTGGGAAAATAAACCTGAGAGCATAATTACCTGGCTTCTATTTTAAAGGCGCGAGGCTGTGGAGCGGGCGTATTTGGGCCAAACCAGACGTCATAGATTTTTGCCGCCTGACCGTTCTTCTCGAGATTAACCAGCTCATCATTGACGGCTTTCAGCAGCGCCGTTTCACCTTTCTTCACCCCGACGCCAATTTCTTCTTTACTGAGCAGATCGGGCAGGATTTTGAAGTTCGCTTTATCCGGAGCCTGTGCCAGCAGGCCTGCAAGAATTGTGCTGTCCTGGGTAATGGCCTGCACGTTGCCGTTGCGCAGCGCCGTCAGCGCCAGAGGAATGTCGTCATAAGCCAGCACGCGGGACTGCGGGAAACGCTGGTGGAGCGCCTGTTCACCCGTGGTGCCTTTGACCGCGCCAATGCGCGCCCGGCTGTATTCATCCAGCTTATCGGGCGATTTGGCGGGAACCAGGAACTGTTGTCCGGTCACGAAATAGGGGGTGGAGAAATCAATCACCTGCGCGCGTTCCGGGGTGATGGTGATATCCGCTACGATCAGGTCTGCTTTACCGGACTGAAGCAGCGGAATTCGGTTGGCCGGATTGGTGGCAACCAGTTCAAGCTTCACGCCGAGTGATTTTGCCAGTGCTTTGGCAAAATCCACGTCGTAACCCACGAACTCGTGCGTTTTTGCATCAATTGAGCCAAACGGTGGGTTGGCGTCAAACGTGGCGACTTTCACCACCCCCGCGGCCTTAATATCCTCCAGCCGATCGGCCAGCGCCTGCGCTGAAAACAGGCTCCCGGCGGCCAGTAATCCCAGAACTGCCGTCCCTTTTTTAAACCTTTTCATCTTTGCTGCCATAGTCATCGTTCGTCCCGTTGTTTTTGTTTTGCACCGTTACGCTCCCATAAGCAAAAGCTATCGCCAAATAAGAAAATGTTCTTTGCTCTATACAAAAAAGCATTAGTGAACAGTGTGTTACCGGCAGGTAAATGTAAGGAGCTATTTGCACTTCCTGCACATTGACTGCCGGAATTGATATTTCCGCGGCCAGGAAACGCGTGCTTAACTCAGGGCTGGTGAAGCGAGAGGGGTAAAGGCAATGAAAAAATGGATCGGCACGCTACGGCGGTTTTTTGCGACCCGGCCAGCGAATGCGGAGAACAGCGCGCAGCGTGTTCTGGAGTCAATACTGCCTGTTGCCAGCCTGTATGGCGTGGACGTCGCTAACATCGACCCGGAGTGGTTCCATGATAAAACGTCACGCTGAACTTCGCCGCACGCGCGAAACGTACTGGAATGAGCTGTGCGTGATCCGTGTAAAGCAGGGATGAACGGAAAAATACGCGGGCAAATCCTCGGTAAACCCTGGCCGTTTTGATACCAATATCTCCTTTCTCAGAAGGAGATGATAATGAAACGGACAGTATTAACCCCGGCACTTTCTGCCACCGCACTACTGATTGCCATGCAGGCGGCGCACGCTGCGCCACAGGCGCACGTCGTCTGCGGTTACTCCCACACGCTCGGCGACGATGCCATTATGATGCACGGCATGCCCAACGAGGCCATGCTGCACGATTTTTTTGGCAACGTGCAAACGGATGCCTTCTCCAGCCGTGAATCGCTGCGTAAAGATGAAAAGACCACCTGCGATAACAAAGCAGACAGCTCGGCCTACTGGGCACCCTCTCTGAAATTGCCTGACGGAACGGTGGTCAAACCCGCCTATCAAAAAACCTATTATCAGGCATCGAACGTCGACACCTGGCCGCTGCACCCGTTCCCGGCGGGGCTGTCGCTGCTGGCGGGCGATCATCACGGCACCGCGCCGAATCCACATATCACCTTCCTGTGCGCTAACGGCAAGGGCTACACCACCAAAACGGGTGAGGTCTGCGGCTTACGCAAGGCGAACGATGCCGTGCAGTTTAATATCGGCATTCAGTTTCCGAACTGCTGGGACGGGGTAAATCTTAAGCCCGCTCACGGTCTGGCCAACGCCACCTACGACACCAAAGGGCAGTGCCCGTCCGACTTCCCGGTGAAAATTCCCACTGTGAACATGAACATTGCGTACGTGCTCCCGACGATTAGCTCGCTCGATACCAGCAAAGCGCAGCTTTCTCTCGACCCCATCATGCACGGCAACGAGCGTGAAGAGCGGTGGGGGAGCCTGTATACGGCGCATGCTGATTTTATGAACGGCTGGACGGAAGACGCCGCGCGCTTTATGACCGATCTGTGCATGAACCGCGGTCTGGACTGCGGCACCACCGTTCCGTATGGTTATTCAAAAGCGAAGGCCAGCGTCTGGCTCAGCAGCCTGGAGCCCGCGCTTACCCAGCCAGAGCCCCAGGTCCTGCTTGTGCAGGATAACTGGCAGAACGGCGGGCGCACCAAAAACAGCGAAACGCTGTCGCTGGTGAAGTTTCACATTCCCCCGCTGCCTGCCGGACAGGATCCTTCGCAGTTTAAATACCGCGTGCGGATTTATGGCGGGAAAGTGGAAACCAACGGCGCGGATCAAATTTTCTTCTATCCGGCAAGCAACGACTGGGATCCGGCCAGCGTGAGCTGGCAGTCGCGGCCAGCCTGTAACTATCGTTCGGATGCGGTGCTTTACCTTAACCACTCCCGCGAATACCGGATGGTGGACGTGGATAAAGCGGTGCGCAAGGCGCTGGCAGAAGGGAAAACCGAGATTTCGTGGTACATCGGCGGCGATCGTCAGGGAAATCACTACCAGTTTGAGACGGCGTCTTCCCCGCAAAGCCTGATCCTGATGCTGACCGGCTTTAGCAAAACGCCTGAGATCTGATTACGCCCGCGTTTTTTTGTTCTCAGCAACGTTAACTGGTAATGTCGACAGTCTGAAAAATGAGAAGGGCATTCTGGTTACCCTGACCGTACTGCTGGAAGGGTGCAGTAATAAAGAGGTGGCTGCACGCCTGAATCTTTCCCCGAGAACCGTGGAAGCGCACCGTGCGGCGGCCATTGACGGGCTGAAAAAGTAAAATAAAAAAGCACCGGTTTACCGGTGCTTTTTTTATCAAATCTTGCAGGCATCACCGCAGTCGTCGTCGGCAACAATCGCCTGCGCTTTTTTATCCGCGTCGTCCAGACGTTCCGCGTTACGCTCTTCCGCTTCATCCAGACCGTTAAAAACTAAGTTATCGAGATCAATTTCCATGTTGCACCTGCTCTGTTCGGTTTTTGATACTGGCACAGTATAGGGTAAAAAACGTCGGCAATGTACCTCGCAGCACATAAGGATAATCCCTGCCATACTCAGTGCTTTATCACCGAGGAGCGCTCATGATTACACTCTGTAAAACCTGCGGTACCTCCTATGATGGAAAGCCGGAGAGATGTCCGATTTGCGAGGATGAACGCCAGTATGTCCCGGTCAGCGGTCAGGCGTGGATTGATTACGCGACGGTGACGGCCACGCACGTGAATAAATGGCAGCAGCTGGAGCCCGCGCTGTTCAGTATCAAAACGGTTCCCGCTTTTGCGATTAACCAGAGGGCGCTGCTTCTGCGCACCCCGCACGGCAATATTCTTTGGGACTGCATTGCCAACCTTGATCCCGCAACCCAAACGCTCATCACCGCGCTCGGTGGCCTTCACGCCATTGCGATTTCGCATCCGCACTATTACACCACGATGCAGGAGTGGGCCGCGGCTTTCGGTGCGCCAGTCTACCTGCACGCCAGCGACCGCGAATGGGTGATGCGCAACAGCCCGGCGATTCATTTCTGGGAGGGGGAGGCGCTGGAGATTTGGCCGTCCGTCACGTTGCTACGTCTCGGCGGCCATTTTGCGGGCGGAACGGTACTGCACTGGCAGGAGGGCGAGGGCGTTTTGCTGGCGGGGGATATTTTGCAGGTCACCCCGGGGAAAGATGCGGTGTCGTTTATGTGGAGCTACCCGAATATGCTCCCGCTGCCTGCCCGTACGGTTGAGGACGTTACCCGGCGCCTGGCGGGAAAATCGTTCGCTCGTCTTTACGGCGCGTTCGAAGGGCAAAACATCCCGGCGAACGCCGACAACATCGTGCAGCGGTCGGGCCAGAAATATATTGCTTGTCTCAGGTAAAGTACGGTGGGTAAACTTTACGAGTGTGATCGCGATCATACCTAAACGAAAACAGATAAAAGAGAAATTGCTATGCAACATATCATTGAAGGTTTTCTCAGCTTTCAAAAAGAGATTTTCCCGCAACGTAAAGAGCTCTTTCGCAGTTTAGCGTCCAGCCAGAATCCCAAAGCGCTGTTCATCTCCTGCTCCGACAGCCGTCTGGTTCCTGAACTGGTCACCCAGCAAGAGCCGGGACAGCTTTTTGTCATTCGTAATGCTGGCAACATTGTCCCGCCTTTCGGGCCGGAGCCGGGCGGCGTATCTGCAACTATCGAGTACGCGGTGGTGGCGCTGGGCGTGACGGATATCGTGATCTGCGGCCACTCCAACTGCGGCGCGATGAAGGCGATTGCCGATAACGCCAACCTGGAGCCAATGCCAGCCGTATCGCACTGGCTGCGCTATTCCGACGCGGCGAAAGCCGTGGTAGAGAAGAAAAGCTGGGACAAGCCGATCGATAAAGTGAATGCGATGGTGCAGGAGAACGTGTTTGCGCAGCTGAGCAACATCAAGACCCATCCGTCCGTCGCGGTGGGCCTGCGTAATAATTCGCTTCGTCTGCACGGTTGGGTGTATGACATTGAAAGCGGCAAAATCCTTGCCCTGGATAAGAACACCAAAACGTTCGTATCGCTGTCGGAAAACCCGGAGGTCTTCTTCGAGTAATTACCGATAGCAGGGCATGGAAGCCCTGTCAGTTCTCCACGTACGGTAACCGACGCCGTCTCCCCGAGGCAGGTTTTTCAGCCGCCTTCGCCATCGCCTCTGCAATTTCCGCACACTCCGCCAGCCCCTGAACGAAGGGACTATCGTGCATCAGCCACGGTATCGCACCGAAAGCAATGCGCCCGCGAACCGTTTCAGGCGCTTTAAGCGTGTAATCCTCGCCAATGTCGGGTATCTCGTCGCCCGTGTCTGCCAGCTGTTTACGCAGCGTCGGGAAAGGCAAGTCCTTTGTTTTGAGCGGCTTTTGTCCGCGCGCGTCAATAAACACGTCGAAACGATAAACGCTCTCTTTGGTGGTAATTACCGTCCGATCGCTGCCGGCGTCGAGCGTGTAATCGTCGCCGAGCGCCGCCACGCTAATGATGCCGGCCTCGCGAAGCGCAAGCAGCCTGCGGATAGACTGCGGCGGGATGGCGGCATAGTTGTCGATAAACACGCGGGCGAGGCCCTGCTTAAAGCGCTCACTGTCGTCGTCGTTGAGGTGGGGCACAATCTCCTGAACCACCTCATGCAGTCGAAGGACGGTATAGCGCCATGCCACGGTGCGCCGTTCGCGTTTGTTGCGTTCAACCTCGCTGAGGTTCTCCTCCGCCCAGGTAAAGGGGCCGTGCCGTTTACGGTCCTCAAACCATGCCTCACGAAGGCTGTCGGCATCCTGGTTACGCAGAGAAATTTTCTCGCACCACGCCGGGTCGGCGAGCTCGAGCTCTTTCACCATCAGGGAAAATATGCGGTCAAGCAGGCCGTCCGATCCTTTGGCTATCTCGCGTTCAACCACGAATTCGGTCAATACCGACAGCGGTTCGTAAGGGATTGGACAGTAAAAATCGGCTTCCGGCAGAATGCCCGTGCGGGACATCAGCGTAATGTTTAACCCTTCGCTGCCTTTGTCGAGGAGGAATTTACCGTCACGAAACTCACCGTGCTGCATTACCACCGCCATAGCCGCGTCCAGACCGCTCAACGACGTTCCCATAATGCCCACGCGGCAAGGGGGAATGCTGGCGTCCATCAACCCCGACCACGGGCTGGGGAAGAACGTGCGCGTGGCTTCCTCCTCATCTGGCCAGACGTGGCCGGTGGCGATAACTGCCAGGTCGAACCGATCGGGCAAAGTGGTGTCGTTGACGGAAAGCGTTACGCCGGTTGTCGAGGGGATGATGTCCGTTACCTTCGCGGATTCATGGACTGCAACCTGGAACCCCAGTTTTTTTGCCTCTTTCACGATTGAACGCAAGCTGTCGCGAAAATACTCACCCAACAGGAGTCGAGGCAGGAACTGCCGGTCATGCAGGCTGGCTTTATCAACCTTAAAGCGCGCCAGATGGGCGTCGCTCTGTTCCTTGAGCCAGTCGAGGTAGGTCATAAAAATGGGCGGGATTTCAATGCTCGCAATGTTCGCCAGCATCAGCCGGGAATTATCGTCGTCGTTATAGGGCATGCCCACGCCGGCTTGATCGGCCTGTTCGAAGACGGATACGGAGAGCGGCGTGCTGTTATTAAGCAGATGATAAAAGGTGTAGATCCCTGTGGGGCCGGAGCCGATAATCGCGATATTCTTCATTGACGCGCTTCCTGTATTTATTCCATAAGAAAAGCGTAGCAGGAGAATAATGATGAAAATAAGCGATTAAGAAAATTCAGGGTAAAAGGAGAGAATTTGCACCATTTCAGGACTGAAATGGTGCGTCCGAGTGGACTCGAACCACCGACCCCCACCATGTCAAGGTGGTGCTCTAACCAACTGAGCTACGGACGCAGAATGGTGCGTTCAATTGGACTCGAACCAACGACCCCCACCATGTCAAGGTGGTGCTCTAACCAACTGAGCTATGAACGCAACGTGTTGTCGGTGACAACGGGGACGAATATTAGCGGCACAGCATCAAGGAGGCAAGAGGGAAAACGCATTTTTCTCTCTGATTTCACGCGATTGCTTCATTACCGCGCAAAGTGAAGAGAAAGTAGCCGCCAGCTGGCGGCTACTGCGTAGTTAACGCGCAGCGCGCTGCAAAATTACCGTTGACGGCTGGCGCTGCAGGAAGCGCATGCGCATCATCATCATGATCGCCGCCGACGTCAGTCCGATGATAAAGCCCATCCAGAATCCGGCTGGCCCCATGCGATCAACGACCAGATCGGTCAGCGCCAACACGTAGCCAGTAGGCAGACCCAGCACCCAGTAGGCGATAAAGGTAATAAAGAAGATCGAACGCGTGTCTTTATATCCGCGCAATACGCCGCTGCCAATCACCTGGATGGAGTCAGAAATCTGGTAAATCGCGGCCAGCAGCATCAGGTGCGATGCCAGCGTGACGACCTCCGGATTATCGTTATAGAGCAGGGCAATTTGCTCGCGCAGCGCCACGGTAAAAAGCGCCGTGCAAATGGCCATGCAGACGCCAACGCCTAATCCGGTGCGCGCGGCGGTTTGCGCATCAAGCGTCGAGCCTTGCCCCAGGCGGAAACCCACGCGGATCGTCACTGCCGCGGCCAGCGACATGGGCAGAACAAACATCAGAGAGCTGAAGTTCAGCGCGATCTGGTGCCCGGCGACGTCCACAATGCCCAGCGGGGAGACCAGCAGGGCGACCACGGCAAACAGGGTCACCTCAAAGAACAGCGCAAGGGCAATCGGCAGCCCCAGCTGCACCAGGCGCGTCATGATGTTCCAGTCCGGCGTGCTGAATCTGTTCTCGTTACGAATATCGCGCATGGAGCGGGCGCGCTTCACAAAGGTAAGCATAGAGAAGAACATGACCCAGTAAACGGCGGCCGTCGCCACGCCGCAACCGACGCCGCCCAGCTCCGGCATGCCGAAATGGCCGTAGATAAAGATGTAGTTCACCGGAATATTCACCAGCAGGCCGATAAAGCCCATCACCATGCCGGGCTTGGTTTTCGCCAGCCCTTCACACTGGTTACGGGCGACCTGGAAAAAGAGGTAGCCGGGCGCACCCCAGAGCAGGGCGCGCAGATAGCCCACGGCTTTGTCTGCCAGCGCCGGGTCAATATTATGCATGGCGCGGATGATATGACCCGCGTTCCAGAGCACGACCATAATCAGCACGGAGACAAACCCTGCCAGCCAGAAACCCTGGCGGACCTGATGGGCAATACGCTCGCGACGACCCGAGCCATTAAGCTGAGCGATAACCGGGGTGAGGGCGAGCAGCAGACCGTGGCCGAACAGGATGGCCGGCAGCCAGATTGACGTGCCGATGGCAACGGCCGCCATATCGGTGGCGCTGTAGCCACCCGCCATTACCGTATCCACAAATCCCATTGCGGTCTGGGCCACCTGCGCGACGATCACTGGTATAGCCAGTGCCAATAGCTGGCGCGCTTCATTCATGTACTTCTGCACGTGAACACCTTTATTTTGTAGTTATATGAGAGACTAAAAAAGCCGCCGAAACGGGCAGCAAGAAGAAAATGCAGGGGGGTGCCAGCTATTGTAGCGGGCTTTAGCTATTTATCTAGTGAAAAAATCGCCAGAAAATGCGCTCCGCTGGCAACCTGTTTTTCCAACTGTTATTGTGGTGGGATTAAACGGTGTCACCACCGTCCGGAAAAAACAGGAGTTGTAAGCATGTTTACTGGTATTGTGCAGGGCACCGCCAAAGTGGTGTCCATTGATGAAAAACCTAATTTTCGTACTCATGTTGTAGAGCTGCCGGAATATATGCTCGACGGCATCGAAACCGGCGCCTCGGTTGCCCATAACGGCTGCTGCCTGACCGTCACCGAAATTAATGGTAACCAGATTAGCTTTGATTTAATGAAAGAGACGCTGCGTATTACTAACCTGGGCGAGCTGGTGGTGGGGGACACCGTCAACGTTGAGCGCGCGGCGAAGTTCAGCGACGAGATTGGCGGCCATCTGATGTCCGGGCACATCATGACCACCGCCGAAGTGGCGAAAATCGTTACATCAGAAAATAACCGTCAAATCTGGTTTAAAGTGCAGGACCCGTCATTAATGAAATACATCCTCTATAAAGGGTTTATTGGCATTGATGGGATTAGTCTGACGGTGGGAGAAGTTACTCCGACGCGTTTTTGCGTGCATTTAATTCCCGAGACGCTGCAGCGCACCACGCTGGGTTCGAAAAAACTGGGGCATCGCGTGAATATCGAAATCGATCCGCAAACCCAGGCGGTTGTAGATACCGTTGAGCGCGTGCTGGCCGCAAAAGAAGCCGCAATAATTAAAGCTGTAGAAGAAGAATAAAAAATAACCCCGGCTGGCCGGGGTTATTTTTCTAGCGTGCGACCCGCAAGCCGTGTTCAATCCCACGGCTGAAAACAACCTGCCAGAGCTGAATATCTCGCGCGCGAAACGCCCCCGCGCAGGCATTCAGATAATAGCTAAACATCCGCTTGAATCGTTCAGAATAGTTGTCCGCAATTTCAGGCCAGGCTTCCTGAAAACGTGCATGCCACGCCATTAACGTGGTGTCGTAATCCGCGCCGAAGTTATGCCAGTCTTCCATCACGAAATGGGATTCGCTGGCGTTGGCAATCTGGCGTACGGACGGTAAACAGCCATTCGGAAAGATGTATTTGTTGATCCACGGGTCAACGTTATTATCGGTCCGCTTAGAGCCGATGGTGTGCAGCAGGAAAATACCGTCCGGTTTCAGATTACGGTCCACCACCTCGAAATAGGTGTCGTAGTTTTTCGGCCCGACGTGCTCAAACATGCCCACGGAAACGACCCGGTCAAACTGTTCGTTCAGATCCCGGTAATCCTGCAGTCGGATATCCACATCAAGCCCCAGGCACCGCTCCTGCGCCATTTTTTGCTGTTCAGCGGAAATGGTGACGCCGACCACGCTGACGCCGTAGTGCTTCGCCATAAAATACGCCAGCCCGCCCCAGCCGCAGCCGATATCCAGCACGCGCATACCGGGCTGCAACTGCAATTTCTCGCTAATCAGGCGCAGCTTGGCCTGCTGAGCCTCTTCAAGCGTCGACGCCTCTTTCCAGTAGGCGCAGGAGTATTGCATGAAGGGGTCCAGCATGCGGCTGAACAGATCGTTGCCGAGATCGTAATGCTCTTTGCCGACGATCCAGGCACGCTTTTTACTTTGCAGGTTAAAGAGACGGGCAGAGGCGACACGCAGGGTGTCTTTAAGATTACGGGGGAGCTGTTTTTCCAGACCAGCACGCAGCACGCTGGCGAAAAAAGTATCCAGCCGTTCGCATTCCCACCAGCCGTCCATATAGCTTTCCCCCAGGCCTAGCGACCCCTCGCGCAACACGCGTTTAAAAAAATCGGGATGTTTAACCTGAGGATCCGATGGGGATGATCCGTTGATAGTGATGCCTGCCCGACCTAACAGTTCACTGACGATCCGGGACCAGTTATCGTCCGGAACGCTGACTTCTTCTATACACGATGAACTCATAGCTTCTCCATCACCCTACTGTGATCAGAACCTTAAAACAGCGTAGACGCTTTTTTGGTTTGTGAGAAATCTCACGGTAAATACCGCGAGGCTAGTATCCGACGTAGAACAGAGGAAGGGAGATAACCCTTGCCGAAATGCCTTCCATGGTAAAACGGGAGCACTCCGGCTCCCGTTAACACATAATATTTATCGTATTTAATCGAACCAAATTTAGTATAGGCCTCAAAATTTGGTGATTCAATAGAAAATTCTTAGCAACCTAATCACTGAAAATTAACATAGTTTCTGGCGCGATTAGGCATGCGAGGTTTCTACCTGCGTGCTCTCATCCTGCGCGGAGGCCTGCATGCGATAACCCAACGCCACCAGCGCAACGGTAGCCAGCATCACGCTGGTCGTCGTCACCAGCGGCGTGGCAATCAGCGCGGAGACCACCAGGCTTGCCAGGAAGCACAGCCCCAGCTGCAGGGTGTTCTGCAGCGCAGCCGCGCGGCCTGTCGCCTGCGGGAATGGACGTAGCGCCTGCGCCACAACGATAGGGTAGATCGCCCCGTTCGCGATGGCCATCACGCAGAATGGAATCAATATTTCGGCCAGACCCGCGCCCGGAATAAAGCCAACGGCCCAGGTGCCGATGACGCTCAGCGCATAGAGCACCAGCAGCCAGGGCAGCATCTGCTGGCCTTCCCATTTTTGCAGCGCCGCGCGGCAGCCGTATCCGCCCACCAGGAACGCGATGGTCTGCGGAACGTAGCTCAGGCCAATGGCCGCCGGGCTATAGCCCATATCGTGCAGAATAAACGGCGAGCCGGTCAGCCACGCGAAGAAGCTCGCTGAGCAGGCGGCATAGATCAGAACGTTGCCGCGATACGCTTTCGCGCTCAGCAGGGAGGTGAAGGTAATCGGCTTCGCGTCTGCGTGCGCCTCTTTTTTATGCGCGGGCCTGAGGGCGAACGCCGGCAGCATCAGCACCAGCGTGATGGCAAACAGCGTGGCAAAGATGGCCTGCCAGTCAAAGTGCGCGAGGAGCCAGCTGCCCAGCAGCGGGGCGAGGGCCGGTGAGAGCCCCACCAGCGGCATAATGGTGGCGAAAATACGGTTAGTGCGGTTCACGGGGTAGTAGTCGGTGACCAGCGCCTGCCAGGTCACGGCTGCGGCGCAGACGCCGACCGCCTGAACAAACCGCAGCACCAGCAGCCAGGTAGCATCGCGCACCCATAGCATCCCCAGGCAGCCCACGGCAAAAATGGCCAGCCCCAGCAGCAGCACCGGTTTACGACCGAAGCGATCCGAGAGCGGTCCCCAGAGCAGCTGTGCGAAAGCAAAACCGGCAAGGAACAGGCTCAGGCTGGCGCTGATGGCCGCGGCAGGAGTTTGCAGGTCTTCCTGCATCGCGGCAAACGCCGGCAGGTACATGTCGGTGGCCAAAAAGCCCAGCACGCTTAAGCCGCCGAGCCAGACTAAAAATCCTTTCCTGGGTTGCATTCTTTTATTCTCCTGAGGAGGCAGGTGTACGTTGGCGCAGAGTGTAGGGAGTGCAAAGCGGCTTGTGAAACGCTAATATTTGGCGGGTGCATTCAAATTATTTGCAGGCAGAAAATGTGGTCAGATTATTCTCTTGAAGTGGTCGATGCTGTCGCGCGTAACGGCAGCTTTAGCGGAGCGGCGCAGGAGTTGCACCGCGTCCCTTCGGCCATCAGCTATACGGTGCGACAGCTTGAGGAGTGGCTGGCGGTACCGCTGTTTGAACGGCGGCATCGTGATGTGGAATTAACGCCCGCAGGGGCGTGGTTTTTAAAGGAAGGGCGTTCTGTTATCAAAAAAATGCAGATCACCCGCGAGCAGTGCCAGCAGATCGCGAACGGCTGGCGGGGGCACCTTTCCATTGCGGTGGATAACATCGTTAAGCCCGAGCGCACCCGGCAGATGATTGTCGATTTTTATCGACATTTCTCTGACGTAGAACTGCGGGTCTCGCAGGAGGTGTTCAACGGCGTCTGGGATGCGCTGGCGGACGGCAGGGTAGAGATGGCGATTGGCGCGACCCAGGCGATCCCGGTCGGGGGACGTTACGCCTTTCGCGATATGGGGATGCTGAGCTGGAAATGCGTGGTGGCAAGCGATCATCCGCTGGCGGCGACCGAAGGGCCGCTGAGCGACGATACGCTGCGGAGCTGGCCGTCGCTGGTGCTGGAGGATACCTCCCGCTCGCTGCCGAAGCGAATTACCTGGCTGCTGGACAACCAGCGGCGGGTTGTCGCCCCTGACTGGGGATCGTCGGCGACGTGCCTCAGCGCCGGGCTCTGCGTAGGCATGGTGCCCGCCCATTTTGCACGTCCGCGAATCGACACCGGTGAGTGGGTTGAGCTAACGCTGGAGAATCCGTTCCCGGATGCGGCCTGCTGCCTCACCTGGCAACAAAATGATGTCTCGCCGGCGATGGCCTGGCTGCTGGACTATCTGGGGGACAGTGAAACGCTTAACCGGGAGTGGCTGCGGGAGCCAGACTGACTGGCTCCGCAATGAAATTAACGACGGTAGTCGCGGAACGGGCCATCCGCAACGGAACGGCGTTCGATGAGGCGAGGGTGAACTTCAATGGACTGCGACTCTTCACGTTTGTTGACGATCCTGTCCAGCAGCATATTGAAGGCCGTTTCACCCAGTGAATCTTTCGGCTGGTGAATGGTGGTCAACGCTGGCGTGAAGAAGCGCGCGTTGCGCACGTTGTCATACCCGATCACGGAGATGTCCTGCGGTACGCGCAGACCCAGCTCGTCGGCCGCACAGAGGGCGCCCATCGCCATGATATCGCCCCCGCAGAAGACGGCGGTTGGACGGTGAGGCTGGGAGACGATCTGCTGCATCGCGCGGTAGCCTGATTCCGGCTCAAAGTCGCCCTGCACGATCCAGTTTTCCGGCACGGTGATTAGCGCTTCTTCCATCGCTTTCATAAAACCAGCCAGGCGGCCCGCGCCGGTGTTGCGTTCCAGCGGACCCGGGATCACGCCAATCTCGCGGTGGCCGCGTTCGATCAGATAACGGCCCGCCATGTAACCGCCTTCAAAGGCGTTATCGATAACGGAGTCGGTGAAGTCGGCGCGCGCTTCGCCCCAGTCCATCACCACCATAGGGATATGGCGATACTCTTCCAGCATCGACAGCACGGATTCCGGGTACTCTGAACACATCACCAGCAGGCCGTCCACGCGCTTTTGCGCCATCATCGACAGGTAGGCGCGCTGTTTTTCAATGCTGTTCCAGGCGTTGCCGAGAATCAGGGTATAGCCTTTCTGGAAGCAGTTTTTTTCTACCGCTTCGATGATCTCGGCAAAATAGGCCGCTTCGCTGCTGGTCGCCAGCAGACCAATAGACTTGGTGTGATTAACCTTGAGGCTGCGCGCAACCGCGCTTGGCGAGTAGTGCAGCTCTTTGATCGCTGCCCAGACGGCGTTGCGCGTCTCTTCCGCCACAAAACGGGTTTTGTTAATTACATGTGATACGGTTGTAGTGGAAACGTTTGCGCGTTTTGCTACGTCTTTAATTGTTGCCATTAAATGTCACTCCAGACCATATCCTAAACTCCTGAAAAACTTGAAGGTAAACGTTTGCCTTCTCTCACCCTTATCACGCAATTTTGAATTGCGGCACGCCGGGAAAACGACACGGGACGTCAGGAGGGGGTCAATGGCCGGTACGCTAATAAATTTAGCGTGGAATTTTGGCCTATCTTGATGAAAAGGGGAAGAGGTAAAGTGTTTATCAGCTTAAATCCAGGAAGATTTTTGACGTAAACTGTGCAAAAATGAGCAAGCTCACTTTTCGTGGGGGGATTAAAAGGAGAAAAATTGATGAGTTCCGATCTGAAGTTTTCGCTGTTCACCACCGTTATTGTGCTGGCGCTGATTGTGGCGGCTGGCCTGACGGCTGCGCTGCATTGATTTACGCGGGGGGAGAGCCTTCTCCCTCCCGAACGCTCCGATTGTTACTTCTCTGGCAAAAATCTTTTGCCATTTTGTTAACTTCTCATTTTTTGTGATTGATGTCATGCTTTCCGCTTCTTTGTTCTGTGTCACCACATGACACGGCATCCGGAGTTGACGCATGAAAATTAATTTTCCCCTGCTGGCCCTGGCGATTGGCGCTTTTGGGATTGGCACCACTGAATTCTCCCCGATGGGGTTACTGCCCGTTATCGCCCGGGGCGTGGACGTCTCGATCCCGGCCGCCGGGATGTTAATCAGCGCCTACGCCATCGGCGTGATGGTGGGGGCGCCGCTGATGACGCTTCTGCTTTCGCACCGTGCGCGCCGCAATGCGCTGATTTTCCTGATGGCGATTTTCACCCTGGGCAACGTGCTTTCGGCCATTTCGCCGGATTACACCACTCTGATGCTGTCGCGCATTCTGACCAGCCTCAACCACGGTGCCTTCTTTGGTCTGGGCTCGGTCGTGGCCGCAAGCGTGGTGCCAAAACACAAGCAGGCCAGCGCCGTGGCCACCATGTTTATGGGGCTGACCATCGCTAACATCGGCGGTGTTCCCGCGGCAACCTGGCTGGGTGAGGTCATTGGCTGGCGGATGTCCTTCCTGGCGACGGCCGGACTGGGCGTGGTCGCGATGTTGGCGCTGTTCTTCTCCCTGCCAAAAGGCAGCGCGGGTGAACGCCCTGACGTACGCAGAGAGCTGTCGGTGCTGGTGCGCCCGCAGGTGCTCTCCGCGCTGCTTACCACCGTGCTCGGGGCAGGGGCGATGTTTACCCTCTATACCTATATCTCGCCGGTCTTACACGACATTACCCACGCAACGCCACTCTTTGTTACCGCGATGCTGGTGCTGATTGGCGTGGGCTTCTCGATTGGCAACTATCTCGGCGGGAAATTTGCCGACCGTTCCGTGAGCGGCACGCTGAAGGGCTTTTTAACCCTGCTGATTGTCATTATGGTCGCGATCCCGTGGCTGGCGCAGAATGAATTCGGCGCGGCGATTGCGATGGTTGTCTGGGGCGCTGCCACCTTTGCCGTGGTGCCGCCGCTGCAGATGCGCGTGATGCGTGTCGCCCATGAGGCGCCGGGTCTCTCGTCTTCCGTGAATATCGGGGCATTCAATCTCGGCAATGCGCTGGGCGCCGCCGCCGGAGGCGCCGTGATTTCAGGCGGTCTGGGGTACAGTTTTGTGCCGGTGATGGGGGCGATTATTGCCGCGCTCGGCCTGCTGCTGGTGATGATGTCCGGCCGTAAACAGCCTGAAGCGGTTTGCACGGCTGAATAAGCAAAAACGCAGAAGGGTTACCCCTTCTGCGTGTCTCTTACGCGGCGAAGTTCTTCGCGACAAAGTCCCAGTTAACCAGAGCCCAGAAGTGCTCCAGGTAGTTCGGGCGCGCATTGCGGTAATCAATGTAGTAAGCATGTTCCCACACGTCCACGGTCATCAGCGGCGTAGCGCTGGTGGTCAGCGGGGTGCCCGCGTTAGACGTGGACACGATAGCCAGTTTGCCATCCGCCTCTTTTACCAGCCACGTCCAGCCAGAACCGAAGTTCTTGATGGCGGCATCGGTAAACTTCGCTTTAAACTCTGCAAAGCTGCCAAAGGCGGTGTTGATGGCGGCTGCCAGTTCACCGGCAGGTTCGCCACCGGCATTCGGCGCCAGGCAGTGCCAGTAGAAAGTGTGGTTCCACACCTGAGCCGCGTTGTTAAAAACGCCACCCTCTGAGCTGCGAACGATCTCTTCCAGCGTTTTGCCTTCAAAATCGGTGCCCTTGATGAGGTTGTTCAGGTTAGTGACGTACGTCTGATGATGCTTGCCGTAGTGGTATTCCAGGGTTTCCGCAGAAATGTGCGGTGCCAGGGCGTCTTTTGCATACGGTAGTGCAGGTAATTCGAACGACATTGCTTCTCTCCTTATTGTATTTTGTGTTGCCAATAACCCTACAGACAACAAGGACAGGATAGCAAATTGAAAGGGTATGCAAAAGAGGAACTTACCCTGCCGCAGATGCGGCAGGGCAGGGATTAACGAATGGTTTTTGGCGTCATGACGCGACGCGCGCCGACGTAATGACGTACCCAGTAATCTTCGCTGAGCGAGGTGATTTGAATGTCCTGACCGCTGCGCGGAGACTGGATGAATTTCCCGTTGCCGACGTAGACGCCCACGTGGTCAGCCGTACCGCGACCCTGCGTGCGGAAGAAGACCAGGTCGCCGTTTTCCAGCTCACCCCGGTTAACCGGTGACGCATCGCGCAGGTGATACATCTCATTGGCGGTACGTGGAATACGGAATTTAACCAGATCTTTATAGGCGTAATAGACGAGGCCGCTGCAGTCGAAACCGGTACGCGGCGAACTGCCGCCCCAACGATAAGGTTTGCCAATCTGCCCCATCAGTTTATTCATCGCGGTTTTTTGCGCTTTTTGCACACGCACTTTATGCACATCCGCCAGCTTTGTTACCTTCGTGCATTTTGCTTTATGGCCTTTACGGGTAATGCATTTTTCTGTAACGAGGTTAGCGGCGGTCTGCGAAGCTTTATTTTTGGCGGTGCGGGTAGTGCGGGAAGATTTTGTTTTCGTCTTGCTGGAAGCGGTTTGTTTAGTCTGAGCGGTAGTTTTTTTCTTGTCGTTCTTGCTGCTGGTTTTTTTCTTACGTTCTGTGGCTTTCACCAGATGGCTTTTTTGTACAGCAGATTGCCGCGCCTGCTGAGAGGCGTTTGCCGCTGGCGTTAACGTGAGTGATGTAAACAGTAAAGCACAGAGCGTGATCGAGATTTTAGTTATCCGCGCCACTGGGCAGTCCCCTGATATATGCAGGTCATCAATAATACCCGCGTGTGATTTACAAAGCCCGTCGATTCTAATCCATAAAAACCCGAGAAGTTAATAGCATTTTTCAATCTAAAAACGTGTTTCGTTAGCAAGTGCAAAAAAATTCATCGTTCTGACGCACAATTGTTCACTCCCTAAGCAAAACCCTGACGGGCGAAGGGGTAAACACCATTTGCAATGCAACTTTTGTGGAGTCGGGGTAAAATATATAAACGTGACGAAAATGTTATTTTCCGATGCCAGCCTGACCCGCTACAATGTCAGACTATTGCCGTAACAGAAGTTAAAGGAAGCAAGACATGAGCACCACTATTGAAAAAATCCAGCGCCAGATCGCTGAAAACCCGATTCTGCTGTATATGAAAGGTTCTCCGAAGCTGCCAAGCTGCGGCTTCTCCGCGCAAGCGGTTCAGGCGCTGTCAGCCTGTGGTGAGCGTTTTGCTTACGTTGATATCCTGCAGAACCCGGACATCCGCGCTGAGCTGCCAAAATACGCTAACTGGCCGACCTTCCCGCAGCTGTGGGTAGACGGCGAGCTGGTGGGCGGCTGCGATATCCTGATTGAGATGTATCAGCGTGGCGAACTGCAGCAGCTGATCAAAGAGACGGCGGCGAAGTACAAAACGGAAGAGCCGGACGCTGAATAATTTTCTGCGTTAATAAAAAAGCGACCTGAAGAGGTCGCTTTTTTTTATTCTTCACTGTCGCCCATCGGCAGCGGCCAGCCGCCCAGACGCTTCCAGCGGTTGACGATCTCACAGAACAGCTCTGCGGTGCGCTCCGTATCGTATAAGGCGGAGTGCGCCTGGGTACCGTCAAACGGTATACCCGCCGTAATGCAGGCTTTGGATAAAACCGTTTGTCCCAGCGCCAGGCCGCTTAGCGCGGCGGTGTCGAAGGTCACGAACGGGTGGAAAGGGTTGCGTTTGAGCGACGCGCGTTCGGCTGCGGCCATGGTAAAGCTGTGATCGAAGGTGGCGTTATGGGCTACCATGATGGCGCGGCTGCAGTTGCTCTCTTTCATGCCTTTACGCACCATTTTAAATATGGCGTGCAGCGCATCATATTCACTGACTGCACCACGCAGCGGGTTATGCGGATCGATACCGTTAAACGCCAGCGCCTCCGGCTGTAAGTTTGCCCCTTCGAAAGGTTCAATGTGGAAATGCAGCGTGGTGTCCGGTGTAAGCCAGCCCTGTTCATCCATCTTCAGCGTGATGGCGGCAATTTCGAGCAGCGCATCGGTTTTAGCGTTAAATCCGGCTGTTTCTACATCAATGACAACGGGATAAAAACCACGAAAACGGTCGCACAGACCGCTAAATTGAGCGTTATCGGACATCAGGGTCTCTTACAAGGGGAAAAAGCAGTGCGCATTATGGCAAATTTTGCAGGGTGATGCAGTAAAACTACGGGCGCATGTTGCGCCCTGAAGGATCAGTTGCCCAGACCGCGACCCGCGTCTTTGGCTTCAATCAGCTCGATCTTGTAACCGTCCGGATCTTCTACAAAGGCAATAACGGTGGTGCCGCCTTTTACCGGGCCGGCTTCGCGCGTGACGTTACCGCCGTTGCTGCGAATGCGTTCACACGCCTCGGCCGCGTTATCCACTTCCAGCGCGATATGGCCGTAGGCGGTGCCCAGCTCATAGCTGTCCACGCCCCAGTTGTAGGTCAGTTCAATGACCGCTTCATCCGTTTCCGGGCCGTAACCCACGAACGCCAGCGAGTATTTATATTCCGGGTTTTCGCTGGTGCGCAGCAGCTTCATGCCCAGGACGTTAGTGTAGAAATCGATAGAACGTTGCAGATCGCCAACGCGCAGCATGGTGTGAAGTAGGCGCATAATTTCCTCATTAACCAATGGAATAGACTATTTTTTTGAACAGAAACGATGTTTTAGTATAGCGGCGAAGTGTCGCCGCTATCAATGAACAATGGCGAGATTACAGAGAAGGGTAGTCGGTGTAGCCTTCCGCGCCGCCGCCGTAGAAGCTCTCAGGACGTTGCGGGTTCAGGGCCGCTTTCTGCTGCAGTCGAGCAACCAGATCCGGGTTGGCAATATAGTCGCGGCCAAACGCCACGGCGTCGATCAGCCCTTTATTAATCAGATCTTCGGCTTTCTCAGGGGTATAAGCACCCGCACCGATGATCACCCCGTGGAAGCGCTCGCGCACTTTCTGACGGAAGGCTTCCGTATAAGGCTTACCGCCGGCCCAGTCCGGCTCGGACATGTGCAGATAGGCAATGCCGCGCTTCGCCAGCTCTTCAATCAGATACAGCGCGTCCGCTTCTTCATTCGGACCGTTGTCGACGTTCTGGAACGTACCGATTGGGGAGACGCGGATACCGATACGGTCCGGGCTCCACTCCTGACAAACGGCGTCAACCACTTCCAGCACCAGGCGGGCGCGGTTTTCGACGCTGCCGCCGTACTGGTCGGTGCGATGGTTAGACGACGGTGACAGGAACTGGTGCAGCAGGTAACCGTGCGCGGAGTGCAGTTCAACCAGGTCAAAACCGGCTTCGCGGGCGTTGGCCACGGCCTGACGGAAATCGTTCACGATACCCGGGATCTCATCCAGCTCCAGCGCGCGTGGCGTAGAGGTGTCGACGCGGATCGCGTTGCCGTTTTCATCGCGCAGGGAGGTGCGGGTGTTCGCGTTCAGGGCAGACGCTGAAACCGGCGCCTGACCGCCAGGCTGAATGCTGCTGTGGGAGATACGACCGGTATGCCACAGCTGGACCGCAATGCGACCGTCTTCAGCGTGAACGCCCGCGGTGATTTTCTGCCATGCGGCGATCTGCTCCGGGCTGTGCAGCCCCGGCGCACCCGCATATCCCTTGGCCTGAGCAGAAATCTGCGTGGCTTCAGTGATGATCAGGCCAGAGCTGGCGCGCTGGCGATAGTATTCACCCATCAGTGGGGTTGGGATATCACCCGGCTCAATGCTGCGCAGACGGGTAAGCGGAGCCATAAACACGCGGTTTGGCGCGGTGACGGCACCCACTTTTAAGGGGGTAAATAATTTTTCAGCTGACATAACGACTCCTGAGTAGACCAGTCGACTAGTAATAACGTAAATAAAAACGCCTGCTAAGCGCCAGGCGCAGTAATCGTACTTATCACATGTGCCAGCGCGCTTTCGAGCGGCACGGCACTGCGAGAAATTTTAGCCTGCAGGTTGGCGCCTAACCAGAGGGAGTAGAGCACCTGAGCCTGCGTTAAGGGATCCCCGGGGAAGGCGAGCGTATTTTCTTCGCGCCCCTTCGCCAGCGCCTGCGCCAGCAGGGCGATAACGCCGCTGGCGCCTTTATCCATTGCCGTGCGCATATCTTCTGAGAGATCGCACACTTCGGCAGAGAGTTTAACCGTCAGGCATCCGCTGATAATGCCCTGCTGACAGAACTGGTTCAGCGTTTCCTGGTAGTAGTTCAGAACACGATCCCGATAGTTACCTTCCCCCGTGGCGAAGTGGGTCGCGAGGCGCTGGTGGTAAGCAGCATAGTGCCGCTCCAGCATCGCCACGCCAAAGGCCTCTTTGGACCGAAAGTAGTGATAAAACGACCCTTTCGGTACCTCAGCGGTTTTTAATAGCTCGCTCAACCCCATACCGGTGAAGCCGCGGTGCATGCACAGCCGCTCGCCGGTCGCCAGGAGATGTTCGCGCGTGTCGTGTTCAGTATTTCTGCTCATGGATTCACTCTAATAGACCGTTCGGTCTAATGCAAGCGCTGTTGCCGGCGACACGCATTCAGAATGTCCAGCTGTTGCTGATAAACGCTTGATTTAACGTCCATCATGCCCAGCACCGTCGAGAATAAATTGTCCTGCGAAACCGCATTTTTTGCTGCGTGGTCGCGTAAACACTGCGCGTTGATGCCAAAGTTTTTCGCATAGTCCGGGGACAGCCAGAACATAAACGGAATGTGCGTCTGCTGCTCCGGCGCCAGCATGTACGGCGTGCCGTGCAGATAAATACCGCTTTCACCGAGCGATTCCCCGTGATCCGAGAGGTAAATCAGCGCGGTGTTCATGTTCGCCTGACGGGCTTTCAGCGCATCAATGGTTTTGCTGACCATGCTGTCGGTATACAGGATGGTATTGTCATAGGTGTTCATCAGCGCCTGATGGTCGCAATCCTGAATTTCGTTGGTGTCGCAGGTGGGGGTGAATTTACGGAAATTATCCGGGTAACGGCGATAGTACGCCGGGCCGTGACTGCCCATCAGGTGGATAACCAGCACCGTGTCCTGCTTCAGACCGTCCAGCACGTTGTCCAGGCGGTAGAAATTCACGTCATCAATACAGGACTGGTCTTTGCAGAACTGATTCAGCTTCCACTGCGTCATGTCGGTATGGGGAATACGATCGCAGGCACCTTTACAGCCACCGTCGTTGTCGCGCCACAGGAGGTTGATACCCGCATGGTTGAGCACGTCGAGCAGCCCTTCCTGATGGTGCGCCAGGTCGGCATCGTATTTGCTGCGCGTCATACCGGAGAACATGCACGGAACGGATACAGCGGTTTCAGTGCCGCACGAGGAGGCCTGCGGGAAGTTAATCACATCCTGCTTTTTCAGCTCGGGGTTGGTTTCACGCCCGTAGCCATTGAGGGAGTAGTTCGCCGCGCGCGACGCTTCGCCGATGACCAGCACCAGAACGGTTTTCTTCTGCTGACCCGTAATCAGCGCGCCTTTGTGCGCATCTTCGCCAATCCGCACCAGCGTTTGATCGCCGGCAAACCAGCGCATCTTGCTGTATTTCACCACGGCGCTGACGTAGTTCGCCGGAGTGACCATTTTGACGATGCTTTTGTTATTGCGGAACAGCGACGCGTAATCTTTATAAAACACTGCAGCGATAAGAATAATCACCAGCAGGGAACCGAGCATCGCGGCAACACGCGTCAGCAGGGCGTACCACCATTTGCCGGTACGAATACGGGTCAGCGCCAGCACCAGGGATGGAACAAGACCGGCTATGACAATCCACAGAATCATCTGCGGGGTCACCAGCGCGGTGGCTTCCTGGGAGTTAGTTTCGAACACGTTCACAATCATGTTCTGATCGATGACCGCGCCGTAGGTAAACATAAAGTAAGTTGCCGCAGCGCACCCGACAGTTAAGACGATCATCAGCGGCTTACGGATATACGGGATATTGAGCAGGCTAAATACTATGACCCAGCCACAAAACAGCACCACCGGTACGGATGCGGCGAAGAGAATATCGTGCAGATGCGCAGGGGCAATAATGGCCCAGCTGCGCTGGATAAACAGCCCGTTAAGCAGAGTAAAAAAGAGTGCACAGCCCAGAGTAAATTTTATGTCGTTACATTGTAACTTTTTACTTAACCACATCGATCGTAAAACCTGTCATTGTCATGATGTGGCGAGTATAAAGAGGGAAGATTAGTGAAACCTTAATGCCACAAAACTGTGGTAAAGCCCTTGCACGCGGCGCTTTTAGCGTCTTCACTGTAGGTGAGAGAGGTTAACCGGAGGTGAGTGTGGCAGAGCAACTGGAGTTTTTCCCCATCCAGAGCCCGTGCCGGGGGATTTGTCAGTCAGATGAACGTGGTTATTGCCGCGGGTGCATGCGTACCCGTGACGAGCGTTTTAACTGGCAAAACTTCAGCGACACGCAAAAGCAGGATGTGCTGCGCCTCTGCAGACAGCGACTTCTGCGCAAAATCCGCGCAAACAAAGCCTCTGAGACCGAAGAACCCCAGCAACCTTCACTGTTTTAATGCGGTAATTGCGTATACTCATGACATCACGTCCTTGAGGAAAATGTTATGGTTCAGCGTATTACCCTTGCCCCCCAGGGGCCAGAATTCTCCCGTTTTGTGATGGGCTACTGGCGCCTGATGGACTGGAATATGTCCCCCCTCCAGCTGGCAAGCTTTATTGAAGAGCATATCGATTTAGGGGTAACAACCGTCGATCATGCGGATATTTACGGTGGCTATCAGTGTGAAGCCGCCTTTGGCGAGGCGCTCAAGCTGGTTCCGGCACTCCGGGAGCGCATGGAGATCGTTACCAAATGCGGTATTGCCACCACGGCCAAACCGGAGCATGCCCTCGGCCACTACATCACCGACAGCGCCCATATCATCAAGAGCGCCGAGCAGTCGCTGGTCAATCTGGCAACCGATCGTATCGACCTGCTGCTGATTCACCGTCCGGACCCGCTCATGGATGCCGACGAGGTGGCGGAAGCCTTCCTGAGTCTGCATCAGAGCGGGAAGGTGCGTCACTTCGGCGTCTCCAACTTTACCCCGGCTCAGTTTGCCCTGCTTCAGTCTCGTCTGCCGTTTACGCTCGCCACTAACCAGGTTGAGATCTCCCCGGTGCATCAGCCGCTGCTGCTGGATGGCACGCTCGACCAGCTGCAGCAGCTGCGCATTCGCCCGATGGCCTGGTCGTGCCTCGGTGGTGGACGCCTGTTTAATGATGATGCGTTCCAGCCGCTGCGCAATGAGCTGGAAACCATCGCCCTCGAGCTGAACGCCCAGAGCATAGAGCAGGTGGTTTACGCCTGGATCCTGCGTCTGCCGTCAAAACCGCTGCCGATTATTGGCTCCGGGAAAATTGAACGCGTCCGTTCCGCGCTGGCCGCCGAAGAGCTGCAGATGACCCGCCAGCAGTGGTTCCGCATCCGCAAGGCCGCGCTGGGTTACGACGTGCCTTAAACCGCAAGAAGGTGACTTTCCGGTGAAATCTGTGCCCCTGGTATACACTTAAGGGGCAAAAAATAACCAGCGGAGGTCATATGAAGCGTTTTACTCTGGCATTGGTCACGCTGGTTGTTTGCGCAGGGGCGCAGGCAGCCAGCGACGAAGTAGAAATGAATCTCGTCACCTCACAGGGTGTGGGTCAGTCCATCGGGACGGTGAAAATCACCGAGACCGATAAAGGGCTGGAATTCGCACCCGATCTTAAAGCACTCCCGCCGGGCGAACACGGCTTCCATGTTCATGCCAAAGGGAGCTGTCAGCCAGCCATGAAAGAGGGTAAACCGTCGGCAGCGGAAGCAGCAGGGGGCCACCTCGACCCGCAGAATTCAGGAAAACATGAAGGGCCTGAAGGTATGGGACACCTGGGCGACTTGCCGGTGCTGGTGGTAAACAATGACGGTAAAGCCACGGATCCGGTCGTGGCCCCGCGGCTGAAAAAGCTGGATGAGGTTAAAGGCAAAGCGCTGATGATCCATGTGGGCGGCGATAACATGTCCGATCAGCCTAAACCGCTTGGCGGCGGCGGGGCGCGCTATGCCTGCGGCGTAATCTGATCCCCAATCGTTCCTGGCGGAGGCGCCTGTTCCAGCTGCGACAGCGAGCAGTGCAGGCGCCAGATTATCGAGGCCAAATCGCGGGCTGCGGGAAGATGATGCCGGGCAAGGGTGTCGCAGATCCGCTGCAGTTCAGCCAGTGTGGCCTCCAGAGGCCGCTGCTGAACGCCGCGCTCGCTCATCACATCGCGTAGCAGAGAGATACAAACATCACGTACCTGCGACAGCGGATCGGAGCGCGTTTCCCATGCGCGAAGCTGCCAGACCACGTGCGAGCAGTTCAACAGCACCACCCCCCAGCGCAGCAGCCAGCGTCGGGACAGCGCGTCCTGGCTGTTATTTAACTGGCTGACGTGGTGATAAACCAGCGATTCATACTCGCTTTCTTGCAGATGCGGCTTGCGGCTGAGCTGGTCGACAAACCCTCTGCGCAATTCACGGATATGTCGACGGCTTTTGCGTGCGTCAGAGCCGGGACGCAACACCGCGAAGGCCAGCCACGCCAGCCCGACGCCAAGAATCTTTGCCAGGTTGTCATTCAGAAAAGCGGCGTAATCATACACCGGCGGATTCGTCACGGAGATAAACGAGCCCATAAAGACAATCAGCTGCCCCCACAGACCCGCCAGTTTCGGCATTTGCAGCTTAAGGAGCTGCATCGTAGTTAGCAGCGGAAACAGGAACAGCAGAAACTGCCAGAGATCGCTTATCTGTACCATCAGGCCAAACTTCACCACAAAACTGAACAGTGATAGCAAAACAAGCGTTCGCAGCAGCAGCGTAAGCGAGTTAAACGGCGAGGCTGCGACGGAGTAAAGCACGCAGCTGATAGCGGCAAGCGTTAACGCCGCCGAACCTGACTCCCACTGCGTGGTAATGCTCCAAGCCCCCACCAGCATCAGTGCGCTGAAGGTGCGAAAACCGCTCCACAGCGCTTCCAGATAATCGGTGTGACGTGCGAGAGCCGGGCTGCCGGGAACGGCGAACTCCGTGACCGGGGTAGCATTCTCTACCGCCTTAATCCAGCGGCTGCTGCGCAGGTATAGCCGACAAAAGTAATTCAGCCGCTGCCAGAAGGCGCGATGGCGATAATCAAATTCATCCATCGGGGTGAGCGGGGCGATGATCTTCGCGACGGTATAGATGTCCGCATCCGGTCGCGCGAGCGCCGCGAGCAGGGTTTCGATTACCGCGCGGGTGTTTTCTGGCGGTGTCGGCCAGTTGAGCAGCATTCGGCGCAGGCTGGAGATAGCGCTGGTCATACGCAGCTGCTGGTGCAGTAAATAGTTAAGCAGCGTGTTCTGACGGCGAAAACGGTAATGGCTCCAGAACGCCTGAATTCGCAACAGATTCATGGTCAGGATCTGCCCGATAACCTTTTCATGCGCGAGGCGGATGTCATCGCTGGTATCCGGTTGCCACAGCAGGCTCGCATGTTCCAGCAGCCGGGTATGCATGGTTTTCAGCGCAGTGATAAGCGCAGTGCCGTCAGAGGTGCTGGGCAGGATCATCATCATAAATCCGCCGCAGAGGATCCCGACAATGACTTCGCAGACGCGCGCCTGTGCGATATCCCATAGCTCGGTGGTGTCGAGCACGTTGACGACCGGGAAGGCGATAATGGCGGCGGTATAGCCCGCCAGCTGGAAAGCATAGGCCACGTTATTGGTGAAATGGGCGCAGGCCCAGGTACAGCAACCCAGCCATGCCGCCATGCTCAGCAGGAACAGCCATGGATCGTTCAGCGTGTGGCCCGCAATAATTAACGCCGCGGTGGCGCCCAGCAGGCTACCTGCGATACGGCCAAGGCTTTTGCTGATCACCCCACCAACGGTGGGGAAGCTTACCACCGCCGCGGAGGTCATCGCCCAGTAGGGTTCATCCAGGTTCAGATAATAGGCAACAGTCAGCGCCAGGCACATGGCAATGCCGTTACGCAGCGCGTAGCGCCACTGGGGGCGCGTCGCTTTCATCCACGGCGTGTTTTGCCAGGAGAGCGCCTGCAGCTTCATTAACGGGTTCCGATAGAGACAGTGCAGGTGGTGCCGGAAACCAGCGTGATGTCCTCGGGTAAACGGTCAAACTCCACGCGCACAGGCACGCGTTGAGCCAGGCGCACCCACGGTACGTTCGGCTTGATGTCAGGCACCAGCCCGGAATCCGTTTCAACGCTTTGATCGTAAATGGCGCGGCCAATGCTGGACACGTGACCCTGTAACTTTTGCGAGCCACTATACAGCGTTATGGCGGCGGGTGCGCCTTCACGTATATGACGAAGCTTGGTCTCCTCGAAATAGCCCACGACGTAGAACGAGTGGCTGTCGACGAGAGCAAAAACCGGCTGACCGGCGGTGGCATAATTTCCCACCCGGGCGGAGAGGTTGGTCACCCATCCGTCGACGGGGGCGGTGACCACGGTTTGGGTTAACTCCCACTGCGCCTGCTTCAGCGTGGCCTCAGCCACGTTGACGCTTGCCTGCATGGCCTTGACGTTAATATTGGCGGTATCTAAATCTTCCGCGGAGATGTAGTTTTTCGACAGGTGACGGCGGCGATTGGCCTCATTATTGGCCTTTGCAAGGTCAGACTGGGCTTTTGCCAGCTGCGCCTGGGCGTTCAGAATCGCAATGTGATACGGGGTGTCATCGATGCGGAATAACACCTCTCCCTTTTTAACGTACTGGTTATCCTTAACCAGCAGCGTTGTGATACTTCCCGACACCTGGGGGGTGATGCTGACCTGCTCAGCGCGAACTTTGCCATCACGGGTCCAGGGGGACTGCATATAATAATTCCACAACCACCATCCAGCAGCCAGGGCGAGGACAAGAACGAACAGGGTGGAAAAGTACTTCAGCGTTTTCAGAGGCATATTCACCACACGATCAGAACAGCAAGGCCCAGGCATACGGAGAGGGCAAACAGGGAGAGATCCATCAGCATGGGGTGCCAGATTTCGCCGGAGTACATCCAGTCGCGAAGCAGGCGATGCGCGATGAGCCAGAGAACAAAGCCCACCAGCACGGCTTTAAACAGGGGAGGAAAGTAGACTGACGCACCGAAGATCAGGTCCTGAAGGGGTAAACCTTCTGAGCGATGAAAAAAGATCACAGGCAGAAATCCTTTGCAGTGAACAGAATGCCGCGTTGGCTTGTCTGAGTATGAAGAAGCATCATAATTCAGTGTAAGTCATACTTTTGAGTCCGATGAATGCAGTATTGCATTTGTTTTGCCAATACAAATGCTGCACACTATTCTAAAATCAGTATAATAACTTAGCAAGCTAATTATAAGGAGATGAAATTGGAATCGCCATTAGGTTCTGATCTGGCAAGGTTGGTACGCGTCTGGCGTGCTCTGATTGACCATCGCCTGAAACCTCTGGAACTGACGCAGACGCATTGGGTCACGTTGCACAACATTCATCAGCTGCCGCCCGACCAGTCGCAAATTCAACTGGCTAAAGCGATAGGCATTGAGCAACCGTCGCTGGTGCGCACGCTTGACCAACTGGAAGAGAAGGGACTGATCTCCCGGCAAACCTGCGCCAGCGATCGTCGCGCCAAGCGCATTAAGCTGACGGAGAAAGCGGCGCCTATCATCACTGAAATGGAAGCGGTGATCACCAAAACGCGCGGTGAAATCCTTTCAGGCGTTTCACCGACGGAGCTGGAAATGCTCATCAGCCTCATTGCGCGCCTTGAGCAAAACATTCACGAGCTACAGTCTCGCGACTGACCAGACAACACGGCCTTGCATCTGCAAGGCCTTGTTTTTACTTAAAGACAACGACGCGGTTACGGCCCGTCTCTTTCGCTTCATACATCGCCTTATCGGCACTTTCCACGCACGCTTCTGCGCTTACCGACGAAGAGGTTGCCGTAAACACCCCCATGCTGATGGTAATCGGCTCTGGTAACTGACCCTCGCTGCTAATTTTATCAAAACCGCTTAGCTTCAACCGAATGCGCTCCGCCACCTGATATGCGTCTTCTGCGGAGGTGTTTGCCAGCATCAGGACAAACTCTTCGCCGCCGATTCGCGCTGCGATATCCTGCGGACGTACGGAGTCCATCAGCAGATTGGCGACAAACTGCAGGACTTTATCTCCCTGCAGGTGACCGTAGTTGTCGTTGATACGCTTGAAACGATCGAGATCGCTGACGATAACCGAAACCGGGCGGCTGGGTTTGGCGATGCCCAGCGCCTGGTTTAACGATTCATAAAAATAGCTGCGGTTATAAAGGCGCGTGAGCGGATCGCGAATCGAATTTTGATACGACTGCTGATACTTCAAATGGGAGTCACGATACAACCTGAAGACATCATAGAGCAGCACAAAAATAATAATCAGCGTCGCGACGGTTTCAAATAATCGGGCGCGATACCAGGATATATCTTCTGCATGTCCGCCTACCAACAGCATAGAGAGCGTGACGACATAGCAGACACACAGAAAATTACCGCCTACCCAGAACAGATTACGCACGCGCGTAATAAACATCAGCGTGGCTAGTGTCACGACCCAGAGAACGATTAATGAAATATTAATGCTGTGGCTCCAGAGAACCATAAACTGCCGCGTTTCATTATCAACCAGATCGAGGGATAGAAACGGGGAATGGCTGGAATACATCCAGGCCAGAATCACCATACATGCGGTAAAAAGAAATGAACCGCTAACGATGATGATATGCGCCAACCGTGAAAGGGGCAGATTGCGCGTGGGATAAAGTAATGCCGAAACGATCATCAGCACCGCCATTAAGAGGTGGCGGAACATATAGTAGATCATCGCATCGTTGTAGTTCACAACGTTGAACTGATAGAGATCCAGCCACGCCGGAAAGCTGGTCAATGTTCCGACCATCAGCAAGGCCGAACCGGCAAAGGCAAATGAGATGGCAATCAGATAGAGCCGCCGCTTATCACACCAGTATTTCATTGCCATAAAACAGGCAATAAACAGGTGAAACACGAGTAAAAAAATGGTGAGTGTGGGGAACAAAAGAGGCGAAAAGGACGGAACCCAGTCAACCAGTTTTGAAAATAAAGCCTGTAATATTCCGATGACGACCAAGCAACCGAAACAGAACGAGATATAACGACCTTTTACAGAACGACTATTCGCAAGCATATAAAGTTATACAAATTAAAATAATTATGAAGAGATGATTGCGAAGAGTTTAATCAATTAGCACGCTAAATACTTTGCGCAGAAACAATATATGGCGCGTTTAATAATGTGTGGGGTGAATGTATTCTGTAAATATATTTGTGAGAGTGATATATATTGTAAATGGATGTGGCCTGATGACCACATCCATTTTTAATTAACGCGGAGAAACGGTAACCTGGCTGCCGTTGCTCGCCAGCACGACGCGTTGACCCGCAGAGAAGCGGGTGTTGCCCTGTTTCTGAACAACCATAATGGTGCTGCCGTCGTCTTTACGAATTTCCAGCTCTACACCCTGGGTTTTGTTCATCGCGCCCTGAACGCCCTGACCCGCGACACCACCCGCTACAGCGCCGGCTGCGGTTGCCAGAGAACGGCCCGTGCCGCCGCCAACGGTATTACCCAGGAAACCACCCAGTACAGCACCGCCGATTGCGCCCATCACGTTGTTTTCATCACCACCCTGAATTTGTACAGGACGGGCGTTAACAACGGTACCGTAAGTCACGCTCTGAACCTGTTTTGCTTCAGAAGCGCTGTAAACGTCGCCAGACAGCGAGCTGTCGTTTACACAGCCAGCCAGGGTTAAACCAATCAGCGAAACGCCCAGTACACGTACAATCATTTGAATCTCCTGTTCACCAAAAACGCCCATCTGGAGGCATCCGTTATGGCTAAATTATATGGCATAAAGAGCCATAGTTCATATCTTTGCACTAACAATAAGAAAATTGTACTTGAATTTGACTTAACGAGACATAAACAGGAGCCACTCGCCATACCGGCAAGACATTGTTAAAAAATATTATCGTCGGATGGCAAAGGAGCGCTGTTTATGGTTGAGTGGATATCCTTAGCCCACGCAACGTAAGGAAAGCGCATGAAATCGGGTCGCTACATTGGTGTGATGTCGGGCACCAGTCTGGATGGGGTAGATGTCGTTCTGGCCGCCATTGACGAACATATGGTGGCACAGCAGGCGAGCCTGACCTGGCCAATCCCCCTTTCGCTGAAAGAGGACATTCTGAGCATCTGTCAGGGGCAGCAGTTAACCCTCTCCCAGCTTGGTCAACTTGATGTTCGGCTGGGGGCGCTGTTTGCGGATGCGGTGCAGGCGTTAATGCAAAAAGAACACCTTCGTCCCCAGGATGTGGTCGCCATCGGGTGTCACGGACAAACCGTCTGGCATGAGCCGACTGGCGACGCGCCGCATACGTTGCAAATCGGCGATAACAACCAGATTGTGGCGAAGACGGGCGTAACGGTCGTCGGGGATTTTCGTCGCCGCGATATTGCCCTTGGCGGCCAGGGCGCGCCGCTGGTGCCTGCCTTCCATCAGGCGTTGCTGGCGCACCCTACAGAACGCCGCATGGTGCTCAACATAGGCGGGATTGCTAACCTCTCGATGCTTATTCCGGGGCAGCCCGTTCGCGGCTACGATACCGGCCCGGGGAATATGTTAATGGATGCCTGGATCTGGCGGCAGTGCGGTCAACCGTACGATAAAAACGCCGAGTGGGCGAGCGAGGGTAAAGTGGTTCTCCCGCTGCTGCAGTCCATGCTCAGCGACCCTTATTTTGCCTTACCGGCGCCGAAAAGCACGGGACGAGAATACTTCAACTTTGGCTGGCTCGAGCGCCAGCTTGCGCTGTTCCCGGCACTCGCCCCGCAGGATGTCCAGGCGACGCTTGCCGAATTAACGGCCGTGTCGATCTCTGAGCAAGTGCTGCTCAGCGGCGGCTGCGAACGCCTGCTGGTGTGCGGCGGGGGAAGCCGAAACCCGCTGGTGATGGCGCGTCTTGCCGGGCTGCTGCCGGGCACTGAGGTGACCACGACGGACGAGGCCGGCATCAGCGGGGATGATATGGAAGCGCTGGCTTTCGCCTGGCTTGCCTGGCGCACTATCGCAGGGCTGCCAGGGAATTTGCCGTCGGTAACCGGCGCGCGCGAGGCCAGCGTCCTCGGGGCGATTTTCCCTGCAAATCCTCGTCATAATCAGAGTTAACTGAAATTCAGCGCGGCGCCTCGTCGTTAGAATGGAATAAAACAGGGGGGCAGCCATGCCCTCCAGGACCAGGAAAGTCTTCGGAATACGCCCATGAAAAAACTTCTTCTTATTGCCGCGCCTTTATTGCTGTCAGGATGCAGCGTCTATAACCAGTTCCTTGAGCGCATGCATACCGATACGCTGGAGTATCGCTGCGATGAAAAACCGCTGACCGTGAAGCTGAATAACCCGCGTCAGGAAGCCAGCTTCGTATACGATAACAAGCTGCTAACCCTTAAGCAGGGTATCTCGGCCTCCGGGGCGCGTTATTCGGACGGCATCTATGTCTTCTGGTCGAAAGGCGACAGCGCCACGGTCTACAAACGAGACCGCATTGTGCTGAACAACTGCCAGCTTGAAAATCCGAAGCGTTGAGATTTTTACAGGGGCGGCGCACAATAGCGCCACCCAATCTCAAGATCAGCTAACGCCATGTCAGATAACGACGAACTGCAGCAAATTGCGCATCTGCGCCGTGAATACACCAAAGGCGGCCTGCGTCGCCAGGATCTTCCCGCTGAACCCCTCGTGCTTTTTGAGCGCTGGCTGAAACAGGCCTGCGACGCGAAGCTGGCCGACCCAACGGCCATGGTCGTCGCGACGGTAGATGAAAACGGTCAACCGTATCAGCGCATCGTCTTGCTTAAGCATTACGACGAGAAAGGGCTGGTGTTCTATACCAATCTGGGCAGCCGCAAGGCGCACCACTTAGAAAACAACCCGCGCATCAGCCTGCTGTTCCCGTGGCATATGCTTGAACGTCAGGTGATGGTCACCGGGAAAGCGGAACGTCTCTCGACCCTTGAGGTGGTGAAGTATTTCCACAGCCGCCCGCGCGACAGCCAGATTGGCGCCTGGGTATCAAAACAGTCCAGCCGGATCTCTGCCCGCGGCGTGCTGGAAAGTAAATTCCTGGAGCTGAAACAGAAGTTCCAGCAGGGGGAAATTCCGCTGCCGAGCTTCTGGGGCGGCTTCCGCATTCCGATTGAGCAGATGGAATTCTGGCAGGGCGGTGAGCATCGCCTGCATGACCGCTTTTTATACCAGCGCGAGAATGGCGGCTGGAAAATCGACAGACTGGCCCCGTAATCCCCGAAATTTGTTGATTTAAGCGCTAGCGCACACCGCGCTTGCGCTTTATTCTATGGTCCTTTCGCATCAGGCGAAAAGTCGTGTACCGGCAAAGGTGCAGTCGTTTATACATGGAGAATTTGATGGCAAGCAGTAACTTGATTAAACAATTGCAAGAGCGGGGCCTCGTGGCCCAGGTGACGGACGAGGAAGCGTTAGCAGAGCGACTGGCGCAAGGCCCGATCGCGCTCTATTGCGGCTTCGATCCCACCGCTGACAGCTTGCATTTGGGGCATCTTGTTCCATTGTTATGCCTGAAACGCTTCCAGATGGCGGGCCATAAGCCTGTTGCCCTGGTGGGCGGCGCGACCGGTCTGATTGGTGACCCGAGCTTTAAAGCCGCGGAGCGTAAGCTGAACACCGAAGATACCGTGCAGGAGTGGGTGGATAAGATCCGCAAACAGGTTGCACCGTTCCTCGACTTCAACTGTGGTGATAACTCTGCCATTGCTGCTAACAACTACGACTGGTTTGGCGGCATGAACGTGCTGACCTTCCTGCGTGACATCGGCAAGCACTTCTCTGTTAACCAGATGATTAACAAAGAAGCGGTTAAGCAGCGTCTGAACCGTGACGATCAGGGTATCTCCTTTACCGAGTTCTCCTACAACCTGCTGCAGGGCTATGACTTTGCCTGCTTGAACAAGCTGCACGGCGTCTCTCTGCAGATCGGCGGCTCTGACCAGTGGGGGAACATCACCTCCGGTATCGACCTGACCCGTCGTCTGCATCAGAACCAGGTCTTCGGCCTGACCGTTCCACTGATCACCAAAGCAGACGGCACCAAATTCGGTAAAACCGAAGGCGGCGCGGTGTGGCTCGATCCGAAGAAAACCAGCCCGTACAAATTCTATCAGTTCTGGATCAACACGGCGGACGCCGATGTTTACCGCTTCCTGAAGTTCTTCACCTTCATGGACATTGCAGAGATCAATGCGCTGGAAGAGGAAGATAAGAACAGCGGTAAAGCGCCGCGTGCCCAGTACGTGCTGGCGGACGAAGTGACCAAACTGGTTCATGGTGAAGAGGGCCTGGCCGCGGCAAAACGCATCACCGCAAGCCTGTTCAACGGTACGCTGAGCGATCTGAGCGAAGCGGACTTCGAACAGCTGGCGCAGGACGGCGTGCCGATGGTTGAGATGGAAAAAGGAGCTGACCTGATGCAGGCGCTGGTGGACTCTGAGCTCCAGCCTTCCCGTGGTCAGGCGCGTAAAACCATCGCCTCCAACGCTATCACCATCAACGGTGAAAAGCAGGCTGATCCGGAATACACCTTCGTTGACGGCGATCGTCTGTATGGCCGCTACACGCTGCTGCGCCGCGGTAAGAAAAACTACTGTCTGGTCTGCTGGAAGTAAGTAAAAGTCTCGAGGGGCGTGGGAAACCACGCCCTTTTTGTTTGTTCAGGGTTTGGTAAGAAAAAGATGAAGAACATCCTCGCCATTCAGTCCCACGTTGTGTTTGGACATGCTGGAAATAGCGCAGCGGAATTCCCAATGCGCCGCCTCGGCGCCAACGTCTGGCCTCTCAATACCGTGCAGTTCTCTAACCACACGCAATACGGCAAATGGACCGGCTGCGTGATGCCGCCTTCGCACCTCACAGAGGTTGTGCAGGGTATTGCGGATATCGACCAGCTCAAGCGCTGCGACGCCGTTCTGAGCGGCTACCTCGGCTCAGCGGAGCAGGGGGAACACATCCTCGGCATCGTCCGTCAGGTGAAAGCGGCAAACCCGGCGGCAAAATATTTCTGCGACCCCGTTATGGGACACCCGGAGAAAGGCTGCATTGTGGCGCCTGGCGTAGCGGAATTTCACGTTCGCCATGCGCTGCCCGCCAGCGATATCATTGCGCCCAACCTGATTGAGCTGGAGATCCTCTGCGAGCATCCGGTTAACAGCGTAGAAGAGGCTGTACGTGCGTCTCGCGAGCTGATAGCCCAGGGGCCGGAGATTGTGCTGGTAAAACATCTCGCCCGCGCAGGGCTGACCCAGGAGCGTTTTGAGATGCTGCTGGTGACGAAAGATGACGCATGGCATATCAGCCGTCCGCTGGTGGATTTCGGCACGCGTCAGCCGGTGGGCGTGGGTGATGTGACCAGCGGGCTGCTGCTGGTGAAACTGTTGCAGGGTGCAACGGTGAGAGACGCGCTGGAGCACGTGACGGCAGCGGTATACGAAATTATGATTGCGACGAAAGAGATGCAGGAATATGAACTGCAGGTGGTCGCGGCACAGGATCGTATCGCGAAGCCGGAGCACTATTTCATCGCCACACGGCTATAATCGTCCAGAGTTCGTAGGCCGGGTAAGCGTCAGCGCCACCCGGCAACACAGACGGCTCGCTTAATTCAACCCTTCCGCTTTTAGCGCTGCGGCCACCGCTGGACGCTCCGCCACGCGCGCCATATACGATGCGATGTGGTCCAACCCTTCCAGGTTCAGCTTAACCGCACGCGCCCAGCGCAGTACGGTAAACAGGTACGCGTCGGCAATGGTGAAGCGTGAACCACAAATCCACTGATCGTCTTTCAGCGATTCGTTAACATACTGCAGCTTTTTCTCCAGCAGAGCTCGCACGGTCGGCTTGTACTCTTCCGGCGTATCCGGGCGGAAGAGGGGGGTAAAACCTTTGTGCAGCTCGGTGGCGATATAGTTCAACCACTCCAGCGTTTTATAACGTGCGACGCTGCCGGTAGGGGCAAGGAGCTGGCGATCCGGTACGTTGTCCGCCAGGAATTGCATAATCGCCACGCCTTCGGTCAGCAGAGTTCCGTCATCCAACAGCAGGGCCGGAACCTGCCCTTTTGGGTTAATCGCAAAAAAGTCATCCCCGTTTTCCAGGCGCTTTTTCATCAGATCAACGCCATCCAGCGTGAAATCTTTGCCGCTCTCGCGCAGGGTGATATGGGAAGCAAGAGAGCACGCGCCCGGTTTGTAGAACAGTTTCATCGGTAACTCCTTTTTGCTGAGGTTTCAGCTATGTTAGTGCGCGAAGGGACAAAAAAAAAGCCGCTAATCTCTTAGCGGCTTCTGTTCTGTCGTTTCTCTCAAATATCACGCGGTAGCGGTTTTGTTCGCTTCCGCCGTCTTGTCGTCGTCCTGAGTCATTCGATTCAGTTTCGGCGCGGTCAGCAGCATCAGCGCCGCGATAACCGCCGTAGCGATACCAATCTGCATGAACACGGTACCGTAGACGTTCAGGGAGAGCAGCGGATCGGTCACGTTTTCTGGCACAGCCATCAGGTTCGCGATCTTACCGGCGATGATAGCCGCACCGGCAGTGGTCAGGAACCAACTACCCATAATGAAGCCCATCAGACGCTGTGGAACCAGCTGTGCAACCATCGCCAGACCCAGACCGGAGATCATCAGTTCGCCGATAGACTGCAGCGCGTAGCTCAGGATCAGCCAGTTAACGGACACGATACCGGCGTCGGACGCAAACTTTGTCCCCAGCGGCAGCACCAGGAACGCACCAGAACAGAGCACCATACCCACCGCGAACTTGTGCGGCATTGGCAGACGATCGCCCATCTTGTTATAGATTGCCGCCAGAATCGGGGAACCGATCATGATCCAGAATGGGTTCAGCGCCTGGAACTGCTCGGGTTCGAATGCGATACCCAGGATAGAGTGCTCAACGTTACGAATAGCGAAGAAGTTCAGAGAGGTTGGCATCTGGCTGTACAGCACGAAGAAGATAATCGCTTCCAGCATCAGAATGAACGCCACAATCATCTTACGACGGGCTGCACCCTTCATAGCGAACGCTTCTTTTGCGAAGATGACCACGATGCCCAGCGCAACTACGCCCAGAACGGCACGAGCGATACCCTGGTTGTGCAGCAGCCAGGTGGCGATCGCCGCCAGGACGACAACGCCCACGATGGTAGCCAGCAGCTTGCCCATATGTACAGGCTCGAAGTCAGGTTTTGAACCGTAGTCTTTCACCCAGTTGCGGCAGAACAGGAAGTTTACCACGGTGATCAGCATACCCACGAAGCTCAGCGCAAACGCCACGCTCCAGCCGAATTTCGCGGCCAGCCATGGGGTTGCCAGCATGGAAAAGAAGGAACCGATGTTGATGGACATGTAGTACATGGTAAATGCACCGTCCAGACGTGGGTCATCTTTGCTGTAGCAGGTTGAGAGCAGGGAAGACGGGTTCGCTTTGAACAGGCCGTTACCCACGGCGATGGTTGCCATGCCCATGTAGACCACAGCCGCATCATGTCCTGACCATGCAACCAGACCATAGCCAATAGCCAGAACAATGGCACCCAGCATAATGACGCGCTTAGTACCGAGAACTTTATCACCCAGCCAGCCGCCGATAGCAACCAGACCGTAAACGAGGGCACTAAAGGAGGAGAACAGCGTGATGGAATCGGCTTCGGACATACCCAGCTGTTTAACCAGGTAAACCGCCATGATCCCTTGCAGGCCGTAGTAACCAAAACGCTCCCATAACTCGATAGAGAAGATGAGATAAAACGCTTTCGGTTGTTTAAAAGCGTTCAGACTCACGCTTTCATCTGTTGGTTTATTGTTTGCAGTCGACACATATACCTCTTTTTTTACATCCCATATTAACGGGGGTGTTCATAGCGTGATGGCCGTAGCCCATCCGCCTTATAGTTATATTGGGAGGAGAAACGGCGGGTAATGTTCACTATCCTGTCCCATCTGGCAAGACGTTTGTAATAATCTGTTACATATATCTTGAGCGGTATAATTGTCGGTTTCTACAAATGTTATTTAGCGTTAAATTTTATACGATAACTAAAGGTAGTTTTTTCGACTGGAATACACCCTGTGTGATGGGGTTTTGGCGATATGTTCTGCTATTTGCCGTCTGTTGTAGTGATATAGCCCATATTCTGAAAAATAGCTGGTCTTATCTTCCGGCTAAACGCATTTAAATCTTGCCCGGCAAAGGGTTTGCGATGACTTTGACTACAAAAAATCAACATGACGTTATCAGAGTGATCGCGATCACAGATGTATAGAAATTTTTGGCTATGAAAAAAGTATTAACCTGTTTGAGCGTTATAGAGCCGAACAAGTGACAAGTCAGAAGAAAGTAAGGGCGGACAAATAACGGCCAAAAGAAGAACGAACGGTAGTCCTTCTTTTGGTAGGGGATTATGACGATCAGGGATAGACTTTTTCTTTATATTCGCAGAGATCTTCAATAACGCAGGAGCCGCAGCGCGGCTTTCGGGCTATGCAGGTATAACGACCGTGCAAAATCAGCCAGTGGTGGCAGTCAACCTTGAATTCGGCAGGAACCACTTTTAACAGCTTCTCTTCTACCTGCTCGACATTTTTCCCTGGGGCGAAGTTGGTCCGGTTTGAGACGCGGAATATATGCGTATCAACGGCGATGGTCGGCCAGCCAAACGCGGTATTGAGCACAACGTTCGCGGTTTTACGCCCCACGCCCGGCAAAGCTTCCAGCGCGGCGCGATCTTCCGGCACTTCGCCTCCGTGCTGTTCCAGCAGGATCCGACAGGTCTTAATTACGTTCTCGGCTTTGCTGTTAAACAGGCCGATGGTTTTGATATAGGACTTCACGCCTTCGACGCCCAGCTCCAGCATGGCCTTCGGCGTATTGGCGACCGGATAGAGCAGGGCAGTGGCTTTATTGACGCTCACGTCGGTCGCCTGCGCAGAGAGCAACACCGCGATCAGCAGCTCAAACGGGGAGGTAAAATTCAGCTCCGTCGTCGGGTGCGGGTTCTCGTCCCGCAGACGGGTCAGGATCGCAATGCGCTTTTCTTTATTCATGAGGCCTTCTCGGGTGTCCCTTCCAGAACGCTGCGCTCAGCCGCGCGGCGCTTACGTTTCTCATCTATCAGGTATTTTATTGCCAGCATCATGCCGAGGCCAATAAACGCGCCGGGCGGCAGCATCGCCAGCAGGAACGGCGTATCGGTGTGAAACACCTCAACGCGCAGCGCTTTAGCCCAGCCGCCCAGCAGCGCATCTGCGCCGTCGAACAGCGTACCGTTGCCGAGGATTTCACGCAGCGAGCCCAGCACGAACATGGCGCACGTGGCGCCCATGCCAATGGAAAAACCATCCAGCGCAGACATGGCCGGGCTGTTTTTCACCGCGAACGCTTCCGCACGCCCGACCACAATACAGTTGGTGACGATAAGAGGAATGAAAATCCCGAGCGACTGGTACAGACCAAACGCGTAGGCGTTAATCAGCATCTGGACAATACTGACCACCGACGCAATGATCATGACATAAATCGGAATACGAATTTCCGACGGCGTCCAGCGTCGCAGGGCAGAGATGGAGAGGTTGGTCAGGGTCAATACCAGCGTGGTTGCCAGACCCAGACCGAGCGCGTTGGTGGCGGTGGATGTCACCGCCAGCAGGGGGCACATGCCCAGAAGCTGTACCAGCGCGGAGTTGTTTTTCCACAATCCCTGGACAATAACCTCTTTAACCTGGCTCATGATTACTCCTCACAGGCCGGAAGATTGTTGATCTGCGCGGGCAGCGTTTCAGCGTACAGCCCGGCTCGTTTTACGGCGTTTACCACCGCCCGCGGGGTGATGGTTGCGCCCGTGAACTGGTCAAACTCGCCGCCGTCTTTCTTCACCGCAAACGCGGTGTCATCTTCACCATGGATCACTTTACCGGCAAAGTGCAAAATCCAGTCGCTCAGACGGGTTTCAATTTTGTCGCCAAGACCCGGCGTTTCATGATGCTCCGTCACGCGGGTGCCCAGGATGGTACCGGAGAAATCGCTGCCCACGAGCAGCTGAATGGCGCCGGAATAGCCATCAGGCGCGGTCGCTTCCATCACCGCGCCGACCGGTTTATCCCCTTTGCGGGCGATAAAGAGGCGGTGCGGGCCTTTCCCAAGCTGCGGCGCGTCTACCACAAAGCAGCTTTTTTGCAGGTCATTATCGTAGAAATCGGACGGGATCACCTGATCGAACAGCGCCTTTTGCTGCTTCGAGGCCTGTTCTTCGATGGTCGTTTTGGTCAGCGCATTAACCAGTGCCGTCAGCCCCGTCAGGACCGCGGCGAAGACAGCCAGCGTGACGCCGTGTTTTTGCATCGTTTTTAACATGGCGAAACCCTTAGCGATGGCCGTACACGCGCGGACGCGTGTAATAGTCGATGAGCGGAACGGTAATGTTGGCGAGCAGGACGGCAAAGGCCACGCCGTCCGGGTAGCCGCCAAAGCTGCGGATGAGCCAAACCAGCAGGCCAGCCAGCGCGCCGAAGATCAGGCGTCCGCGGTTAGTCGTTGAGGCCGTCACCGGATCCGTCAGGATAAAGAAGGCACCCAGCATGGTCGCGCCGGAGAGCAGGTGCATCTGCGGGCTGGCCAGCAATTCAGGAGAGAATACCCAGCCCAGCGTGGCACAGACCGCCAGCGTCACGAGGAAGCTGACCGGAATATGCCAGCGGATAGCCTTCTGCTGCAACAGGAACAGGCCGCCCAGCAGATACGCCAGGTTGACCCACTGCCAGCCCGCTCCCGCCAGCACGCCGCTGTAGATGGCGGACTTCATGATTTGTTCAACGCTGTGCCCGGCATGCAGGGACGTTTTAAACGTATCGAGCGGCGTCGCCTGGCTGATACCGTCCACGCCCATACGCAGCGCGTTCATATCCGCACCGAGTGCGGTATGGCCGGTAAAGATCACCTGCAGAGCATCCATAAAGCCGGGCACCGTGGCTGCAATCTCGTGCGGTGGCAGCCAGCTGGTCATCTGTACCGGGAAAGAGATCAGCAGCACCACGTAACCAATCATCGCCGGGTTAAACGGGTTATGACCGAGGCCGCCATAGAGCTGTTTGGCAATAATCACGGCAAACACGGTGCCGAGCACCACCATCCACCACGGGGCAAGCGGGGGAATGCTAATGGCCAGCAGCAGGCCGGTCAGCAGAGCGGAGTTGTCCGCCAGGATGCGGGAAACCGCCATCTTGCGCAGCTTCAGCACGAGGGCTTCCGCCGCGACGGCGCTGGCGCATCCAAGAGCTATCTGGAACAGAGTTCCCCAGCCGAAAAACCAGCACTGAACGGCAATGCCCGGCAGCGCGGCCAGGCAGACCAGCATCATGATGCGCGAGGTCTGGCGCTGATTGTGGGTGTAAGGGGAACTTGCGATTCTGAAAACCATTTAATCCTCGTTTACGGCTTGCTGTGCGGCTTTCTTTGCCTGAACGCGCGCAATGGCGGCGGCGACGGCGGCCTTGCGCGGGTCATCGTTGGCGGCCTGCGGCTGCTCTTCCTGCTGTGCTGCTTTGCGCGCTTTGGCGCGGGCTATCGCCGCTTCAACGGCGGCTTTACGTGGGTCGACCGGTGCTTCAGGTTCTGCGGCTGGCGCTTGCTGCGCTGCTTTGCGCGCTTTGGCGCGGGCAATCGCCGCTTCAACGGCAGCTTTACGCGGATCGACCGGTTCCTGTTCAACCACCACAGGCTGCTCCCCGGCCTTGCGCGCTTTGGCACGGGCTATTGCCGCCTCAACGGCGGCTTTGCGTGGATCGATTTCAGCTTCCGGCTGCGCCGCTTGCGCTTTTTCCGCCTGACGGGCGCGGGCCGCAGCTTTACGCGCCTCGCGGGCGGCAATCGCTTCGCTGTTATCCGGTTTTTCACCGGCCTGGATCACCAGCGTCTGGGCGGCACTGGCTTTTTTCTCGCGAACGCGCGCCAGTGCGGCGTTGATTGCATCCTGATCTTTCCCGGCAGGCTGAACGGCGGCCTGCTTATGTCGCTCCTGACGAGCCATCTTCTCACGTTCGAGACGCGCCTGACGCGCTTCGAAACGTGCCTTGGCTTCCGCGGCGCGTTTTTCTTCCATGGAGATGGCATAAATCTCGGCCTTCTCCTGGCGGAAGTACTGCACCAGCGGAATGTTGCTTGGGCAGACCCAGGCGCAGGCGCCGCATTCGATGCAGTCGGCCAGGTTATGGGCTTTGGCTTTATCGTGCAGCTGGCCTTTGCTGTACCAGTACAGCTGCTGCGGGAGGAGATCCGCCGGGCAGGCATCGGCACAGGCGCTGCAGCGGATGCAGCCTTTCTCTTCCTGCTCTTCCCCCATTTCGGTTGGGGAAGGGGCAAGCAGGCAGTTGGTGATTTTCACTACCGGAACGTCGAGCCACGGCAGGGTAAAGCCCATCAGCGGACCGCCCATGATCACCATCTGGTCGCTGGCAGGGCAAAATTCAGCCTGTTCCAGCAGATGGCGCACCGGCGTGCCGAGGCGCGCCCAGACGTTACCCGGACGAGAGACAGACTCTCCGGTCAGCGTTACCACGCGCTCGGTCAACGGCTCGCCGTCAATCACCGCACGCTTGACGGCGTAAGCGGTGCCGACGTTTTGCATCAGCACGCCGATATCCGACGAGCGTCCGCCGTGCGGGACCTGCTTGCCGGTGAGGATTTGCGTCAGCTGTTTTGCGCCGCCAGAGGGGTACTTGGTCGGAATAACGCGCAGGGCGATATCATGGCTACCGGCCAGCACGGCGCGCAGCATTGAAATAGCCTGCGGTTTATTGTCTTCGATACCAATCAGTACTTCCCGCGGCTGCAGAATATGCGCGAGGATGCGGATGCCTTCCACCACCTGGGCGGCGCAGTCCTGCATCAGACGATCGTCGGCGGTGATGTACGGCTCGCACTCGGCGGCGTTGATAATCAGCGTCTGAATCTTATCGCTACCGCCGCGCAGCTTGACGCCGGTCGGGAAGCCCGCGCCGCCAAGCCCGGCGACGCCGAACTGATGAATACGCTCAATGAGCGCTTCGCGGCTCTGGCTGCGGTAGTCGCTCCAGCCGTCACGGTCAATCCAGCGATCTTCGCCGTCGGCTTCAATAATCACGCTCAGTTCCGACAACGCGGAAGGATGCGCCACCGTATGAGGGGCAATCGCCACCACTTTCCCGGAAGTAGGGGCGTGTACCGGCAGCATACGTCCGCGTCCGAAGGTCAGCGGCTGACCGCGCAGCACCGTATCGCCTTCTTTCACGCACAGCTCGCCCTCAGCGCCAATATGCTGCTTGAGCGGCATGACGTAACGCGTCGCCAGCGGAATTTGACGCAGCGGCGTGCCGCTGGACTGGGTTTTCATCTCTGGCGGATGGATACCGCCGTCAAAGTCCCAGATCTTCTCTTTTCTGAAAGCAGAAAATAACTTAAGCATGTTGTTCCACAGGAATATTGCGAACCGGAATGGTTTGAAGATCCCACTTCCAGCTTTCGGTAGTCGTTTCAACCGGGCGCAGCTCTATACATTGCGTCGGGCAGGGGGCCACGCAGAGGTTACAGCCGGTGCAGAGATCCGCCACAACGGTGTGCATGGCGCGGGTCGCGCCGACAATGGCGTCGACCGGGCAGGCCTGAATACATTTGGTGCAGCCGATGCAGTTTGCTTCGTCGATCACCGCGAGGGCGCGAACCGGCTCCTGGACTTCCGCATCGCTATCAACGGGCTGCGGATCGACGTTAAGCAGGGCGGCAATTTTCAGCATCACCGCTTCGCCGCCGGGCGCACAGCGGTTAATTTTTTCACCCTGAATGCCTACCGCTTCAGCGTAAGGGCGGCAGCCCGGGTAGCCGCACTGTCCACACTGACTTTGCGGCAAAAGCTCATCAATTTTTTCAACAACAGGATCGTCCTCTACCGCGAAACGGCGGGAGGCGTAGCCCAGGATAAGGCCAAACACCAACCCCAGGACGCTGATAGAGGCGATGGCAATCCAGATAGCATTCATTACAACTTCACCAGACCACTAAAGCCCATAAAGGCCAGAGACATTAAACCCGCGGTCACCAGCGCAATGGCATTACCGCGAAATGGCGCGGGGATATCCGCTGCTGCCAGACGTTCGCGAATCGACGCGAACAGCACCATAACAAATGAGAAACCGACAGCGGCGGAGAAGCCGTACAGCGCCGACTGCATGAAGTTATGGCCAAGGTTGATGTTCAGCAGCGCCACGCCAAGCACCGCACAGTTGGTGGTGATCAGCGGCAGGAAGATACCCAGCAGGCGATAGAGCGCCGGGCTGGTTTTACGCACCACCATTTCGGTAAATTGCACCACCACCGCAATGACCAGAATAAACGCCAGCGTGCGGAGATAGATTAACCCCAGCGGGATGAGGATCCAGGTGTCAATCAACCACGCGCAGATGGACGCCAGCGTCATGACGAAGGTCGTCGCCAGCCCCATGCCCATCGCCGTTTCCAGCTTTTTGGACACGCCCATAAACGGGCACAGGCCAAGGAACTTCACCAGAACGAAGTTGTTAACCAGCACGGTGCCGACAAAGAGCAGTAAGTAATCGGTCATTATTTAGCCTGAAATAAAAAAGCCGCCTATTATCGGACAAACCGGGGCAGGCGACAACAGGTTATCTGTAAGGTTATTACGGGTTCACGAAGGTGTTTTTCACACGCGTCGAACGTTTGAAATAGGGCACCAGCAGCGCCGCAGCCAGTAACGGGAAAAGCAGCTGGCGGACAGCAAGCGCGTCAGACACGGGCGAGAAAGCAAACGCTTTAACCGCCAGCAGAACCGAAATGAGCAGCCAGATAATGTAGTGCTTAGGCACACTCTTGCGGCGCTTAAAGAAAGCGATAGTCAGCCACAGGGTGTAGTACCACATCCCAATCGCGAAAACGAACGACACAAACCACATCGCTATATTCAGCACGCTTTGCGACATCAGGGTCTGAATAGCGTGAGGGGTAATCAATGCGGTGGTATAAAGCAGCAGCGCAAGCGATGCGCTTAATAAGGCAACCAGCAGCCATGCCAGTGGGGCGATTAACCAGCCTCCGATGCGTTCTCCAGGCGTTGCGGTCATGAACTCTCCCATTATCTGCGCGAAATGTTGTACAGCCAGTTTGCAGGGCGGAGAGTATATAACATTTCGCGCGGATGGCTACTTTCTTATAAAACGTAACGCCATACGGACTTCGGCACCTCGCCGACGTTGAACAAGCGTCCGCCGGAGACCAGCTCCGCACGGCGATGGTCAGCGGCGCGATACATATTGATAATGTCCTGATTATCCGACAGGGTGTAGTTCAGATGGTCAAACAGTTTTTCCAGGCTCTCAAGCGAATTGATCTTGCGAAATTTTAATAAATAGTCCTGAACTGTCATATTAATAATTTTCCATATAAAAGTGAGTAATACCAGTTAAGGTAATTCGGTCGAATAATAAACGGATTAATACAGACGTAAACAGCCCACTCAGATAACGCGACGAAATTAGGAGTTTTCTTTGCTGAAATTCAGGCACCGAAGGTGATGCCTGGAAGAGAAGGTTAACCGCGTTCACCAGGGCTGGCAATACGAAACTGACATATTATGTCACTCTTTAAAGCAGCAACCGGTTACTTAGGATGGGTGACGGCAGCAGGCTCCGGCGGCTGGTAGTTATCAATATGGCTGGCTACGCCGAGCAAAATGACCGAAACCCCAAGAACAATCCATCCCGCTAATTCAATGATTCGATTAATAATTGATGCCATGATTCACTGTTATAATTTATCCATAAATACAGGTCGCAAATGTTACAGCGCTGTTTCTCTGACGGCAAGCGCTTTGGGAACGATTCCCTTAAACAAAATCAGAAGGTTAATACTATGTAACAAAAATAGCCGGTACAGCCTGCTATTTTAAGCGCCATGGCTCATTATTAATGAGGACAATGCAAGTAAGGCCAGTATGAAATAAGAAACGCATAAAGAGGACAACACGATGAGTGATAACATCCGCGTCGGGCTTATAGGCTACGGGTACGCGAGCAAAACGTTTCATGCGCCTCTGATAGCCGGAACGCCGGGAATGGCGCTGGCGGCGGTATCCAGCAGCGACGCCGCCAAAGTCCACGCTGACTGGCCCGCAGTGCCGGTTGTCTCCGAGCCTAAACACCTTTTCAACGATCCGAATATCGATTTAATTGTTATTCCCACCCCGAACGACACGCACTTCCCGCTGGCGAAAGCCGCGCTGGAAGCCGGGAAGCACGTCGTTGTTGACAAACCCTTCACCGTGACGTTGTCACAGGCGCGTGAGCTGGAGGCGCTGGCAAAAAGCCTGGGCAGAGTGCTGTCCGTTTTCCATAACCGCCGCTGGGACAGCGACTTCCTGACGGTTAAAACGCTTCTCGGGGAAGGCACGTTAGGAGAGATCGTTTTTTTTGAATCGCACTTTGACCGCTTCCGTCCGCAGGTGAGAAACCGCTGGCGCGAGCAGGCCGGTCCGGGCAGCGGCATCTGGTACGATTTAGCCCCGCATCTGCTGGACCAGGCCGTGAATCTGTTTGGGCTGCCGGTGAGCATGACGGTCGATCTGGCCCAGCTCAGGCCCGGGGCGCAGACAACCGATTACTTCCACGCGGTGTTAAGTTACCCGCAGCGGCGGATTGTGCTGCACGGCACGATGGTCGCGGCCGCGGAATCTGCCCGCTATATCATCCACGGCACGCGCGGGAGCTACGTGAAGTTTGGCCTCGATCCGCAGGAAGACCGCCTCAAAAACGGTGAACGTCTGCCGCAGGAAGACTGGGGCTATGATATGCGCGACGGCGTCGTGACGCGGGCGGAAGGTGAGGAGTTGGTTGAGGAAACCCTGTTAACGATCCCGGGTAACTATCCGGCTTATTATGCTGCCATCCGCGATGCGCTGAACGGAACCGGGGAGAACCCGGTTCCGGCCAGCCAGGCGATTCAGATTATGGAGCTGATTGAGCTGGGGATTGAATCTGCCAAACATCGCGCCACGCTCTGTCTGGCATAAGTTTTAAATGCTTTTATAGGCCGGGTAAGGCGTAGAAGCCACCCGGCAAAGGGTTTACGCGGTTGCCACCTTATCCCGCAGCGCCTGCTTCTCTGCAGGCGTAAGGAAGGCGATCTCCAGCCCGTTGATCTGCGCCTGGCGGATCTGCTCGCGGCTCAGGCCCGCCTGCGGTGCGGCGATGTTGTACTCGTGGATGATATCCACGCCCTGAACCGCCGGATCGTCCGTGTTCAGCGAGGCCAGCACGCCGTGCTCGAGGAACGTTTTCAGCGGGTGCTGCGCCAGCGTTGCCACGGTGCTGGTCTGAATGTTGGACGTCAGGCACGACTCAATGCCGATGCGCTGCTCCGCCAGGAAATCCATCAGCGCGCGGTCTTCAACCGCTTTCACTCCGTGGCCGATACGCTCGGCGCCCAGCTCGCGGATGGCCTGCCAGATGCTTTCCGGGCCCGCTGCTTCACCCGCATGGACGGTAATGTGCCAGCCGGCATCGCGCGCGCGGTTGAAGTGGGAGAGGAACAGGCTGCCGGGGAAGCCCAGCTCATCGCCGGCAAGGTCAACGGCGGTGATGGCATCGCGGTGCGCCAGCAGCGCTTCCAGCTCCTGCAGGCAGGCGGCTTCGCCGAACGTGCGGCTCATAATGCCGATCAGGCGGGCCTGAACGTCGAACGTTTTACACCCTTCGCGGACGCCTTCAATGACGGCTTCCACCACGCCTGCAACGGGCAGGTTGTGGGTCATCGCCATATAGCCCGGCGAGAAGCGCAGCTCGACGTAGTGCAGGCCGTTGCGGGCCGCGTCTTCAATGTTTTCAAACGCCACGCGGCGGCAGGCATCCAGCGAGGCCAGCATCTTCACGCCCCAGTCGAGTTTGCTCAGGAAGCTGACCAGGTCTGGTTCATTGGAGGTAACCTGTACGTGTGGGATCAACGACTCAAGCGTCTGAGCGGGAAGCGTTAAGTTGAACTGGCGGCCAAGATCGAGGATGGTTTGGGCACGAATGTTACCGTCAAGGTGACGATGAATATCAGTTAAGGGCAGGCGTGTATCAATCATGGTCGCACTCTTTTCGGGTTAAAGTGCGCCATATTATAAAAACAAAACGGGGTAAAAAGCTATTTGCGCAAGGGAATATTCCGTTGCGCAAACAAATTACAGGAGCGTGTTGATCCCGGCGATGAGGCGCTGAACCCCTTGTTCCAGCTTGCTGCGTGGGCAGCCCGCATTTAAGCGCACGAAGCCATTTCCCTCTTCCCCGTAGGTATATCCCGGCATGATGGCGACTTTTTGCTGCTCGATCAGCACTTTTTGCAGTGCCCTGTCGTCAATGTTCAGCGGGCGCAGGTCAATCCAGGCCAGATAGGTTGCTTCCGGCGGCTGCCAGTTCAGTTTCGGAAAAGCACTGTTTAATTCCTGTGCGATATACAACAGATTCTCTTCCAGATAACGACGCAAGGCATCAAGCCACGGCTCTCCATGCTGATAGGCGGCGATATGGGCCGTCAGCGCCAGCACGGAAGGGGAAGAGAGCCCATCCCGTCCTTTTAGCGCGCTGAGATAGCCGTTACGGCTCTCTTCATCGCCGATCAGGCCGTATGCGCCCGTCAGTGCCGGAATATTAAAGCTTTTCGAGCCGGAGGTGAGAAGCGCCCACTTGCCGCGCGCTACCGCATTCCATGGGGTGTGGCGATGCACCCCCCACACCATGTCCATATGAATTTCATCGCTGATAACCGCCACGTCATAGCGCTCACAGAGTTCCGCCATCTGCGTCAATTCATCCCGCGTCCAGACCTTGCCGGTCGGGTTCTGCGGGCTGCACAGTAGCAGAATTTTGTTTTCCGGTTTCGCCAGGGCCGCTTCAAGCGCCGCCATATTGCCCTGCCAGCCAGCCGCCTGCTTTTCCATCTCAACGGCCACTACCTGACGCGCATTGCCTCCAATGGCGTTGTAAAACGCATCGTACGCCGGGGTGTGAACCACCACGCCGTCACCGGGCTTTGACCAGAGGCGGATCAGCTCTGACACCATGTAGATGACGGAAGGGCCATAAACGATGGTTTCTTTATCAATGCGGCTGTTAAAGCGCTGCCGAAACCAGTGCTCAACAGCGGCAAGAAACTCGTCGTTTTTCCAGCGGCTGTAGCCCAGCACGCCGTGGTTGATGCGCTGATGCAGCGCGTCGGTAATGCAGGGGGCGGTGGCGAAGTCCATATCCGAGATGGTGAAGGGCAGCAAATCCGCCGCGCCAAAGCGGTCGGCGACGTAGTCCCACTGCGTACACCAGGTGCCGTGACGATCCACGACGGTAGAAAAATCAAACATGACGTTAATCCTTAAAGTAAAACCCCCTCATGAGAGGGGGTTGAGGCATCAGGCTTCTACTGTTCGCATCAGGGTTGCCAGCTCATCTTTCACCGACTGAACCTGCGGGCCGATAACCACCTGCAAATTGTGCTGATTTAACTGTACCACGCCGATGGCCCGGTTGGCTTTCAGGGCGTTGGTATCTACTTTTGACATATCCGCCACCGACAGACGCAGGCGGGTGATGCAGTTATCCAGCGAGGTAATGTTATCCGCACCGCCCAGCGCAGCCAGAATGGCAGGGGTATTATACCCGGATTTGCCCACGGTACCGGCCACCGCCTGCTCAACGCTGGTGGCGGTATCGGTATCGCGGCCCGGCGTTTTCAGGTTAAAGCGGGTGATGGCGAAGCGGAAGATACCGTAGTACACCGCGAACCAGATAGCCGCCACGACCGGCACCAGATACCACTTGGTTGACAGGCCGTGCAGGATCCCGAACACCACGAAGTCAATCACGTTGCCGTCGGTGTTGCCGATGGTGACGCCCAGCACCGCCATCACGGTAAAGCCCAGGCCGGTCAGCAGCGCGTGGATGAGATACAGCACCGGCGCAACAAACAGGAACAGGAATTCGATAGGCTCGGTGGTACCGCCCACGACGCAGGCAATCACGCCGGAGATCAGCAGCCCTTTAATTTTATGTCGGTTTTCCGGGCGCGCGCAGTGGTACATCGCCAGCGCGGCACCCGGCAGGCCGCCGAGGAAGGCCGGCATTTTACCCTGAGACAGGAAGCGGGTGGCGCTTTCAGAGAAGCCGTGGGTAGTCGGACAGCTCAGCTGCGCCTGGAAGATGGTCAGCGCACCGCTCACGTCGTGACCGCACACCTCCATGGTACCGCCCGCTTCGGTGAAGCGAATCAGGGCCACCAGGATATGCTGCAGGCCGAACGGCAGCAGCAGACGCTCGCCGGTGCCGAAGATCATCGGACCAAAATCTCCCGCGCCGTTGATGATGCGGCCAATGCCGTTGATGCCCATCGCAAAGACCGGCCAGATCAGCGGAATGATCAGGCCGAACAGACCCATGACCACCAGGGTGACAATCGGCACGAAGCGGGTACCGCCGAAGAAGGCCAGAGCATCCGGCAGGCGGATATTGTGGAAGCGCTCGTGCAGCATCCAGATAATGACCCCGGCGATCACCGCTCCGAGGATCCCGGTATCAATAGACTGGATGCCAATCACGCTCTGAATATTGTTGGCCTTCAGCACGGCAGCATCGGTCGTCGGCAGAATGCCTTTCGCGGTCAGCCAGAAGTTAACCGCCAGGTTCATCACGGCGTAACCCACAAACCCGGCAAACGCCGCGACGCCTTTATTCTCGCGGGCCAGGCCCAGCGGGATGGCGATGCAGAACATCACGGGCAGGAAGCTAAACGCGAAGGAGCCGACCTTACTCATCCAGATAAAGATCGCCTGCAGCACGGGAGTACCGAGGAACGGGATCAGCGTGATGACGTCTTTACTGCTCAGCGAACTGCCGATCCCGAGCATGATCCCGCAGAACGAGAGGAGCGCCACGGGCAGCATAAAGGTTTTACCCAATTGCTGGAAAAACTCCCACAGCGATATTTTTTGTGCTGTTTTCGCCGTCATAAAACGACTCCTTTATTGTTAAAATCAGTTTGCCTGCTTCAATGCTGCGAGAAGATAAAACGTTTTATCAAAGTTTAGTGCGCGCTAAATCACATTCTCAGGCTTTGACTGGTAGTATAAAGATAACGTATTGATAAAACGTTTTACCGATCTCATTTCAGGGAGTCACGCTGACACATGGCTGTAGCGAAAAAAGTCACCATCAACGATGTCGCGCTGGCGGCGGGGGTTTCCGTCAGCACCGTTTCTCTCGTGCTCAGTGGTAAAGGGCGCATCTCGCCCGCAACCGGCCAGAGGGTGAACGAGGCGGTTGAACAGCTGGGCTTTGTGCGTAACCGTCAGGCGTCGGCGCTGCGCGGCGGGCAAAGCGGGGTGATTGGCCTGATTGTCCGCGACCTGACGTCACCTTTTTATGCGGAGCTGACCGCCGGGTTAACCGAAGCGCTGGAAGCGCAGGGGCGGATGGTCTTTCTGCTGCACGGCGGGCGCGAGGCCGGGCAGCTTCTCTCCCGTCTCGATATGCTGCTGACCCAGGGGGTTGACGGAGTGATCGTCGCCGGAGCGTCGGGCGTGGGTAGCGAACTGTGCGAGCGCGCCGCCGAAAAAGGCGTGCCGCTGGTGTTCGCCTCGCGCGCCAGCTATCTGGACGAGGCCGATACGCTGCGCCCGGATAACATGCAGGCCGCGCAAATGTTGACCGAACATCTTATTCGCCGCGGGCATCAGCGCATTGCCTGGCTGGGAGGGAAAAGCTCCTCCCTGACGCGCGCCGAGCGGGTCGGCGGCTACTGCGCGACGCTGATTAAATACGGCCTGCCGTTCCACAGCGAATGGGTCGTGGAGTGTGAATCCAGCCAGAAGAAAGCGGCGGAAGCGATAGGCGCGCTGCTGCGAAGCAATCCGACGATCAGCGCCGTGATTTGCTACAACGATGTGATTGCCATGGGTGCCTGGTTTGGCCTGATTCGCGCCGGGCGTCAGAGCGGCGAGGGCGGGGTGGAAACCTTCTTCGGCCATCAGGTGGCGTTAGGGGCGTTCGCCGACGTTGGTGAAAACGCGCTGGATGACCTGCCGATAGTCTGGGCTACCACCCCTGCGCGGGAGATGGGCTACACGCTGGCAGAGAGAATTATGCAGCGCATCGACAACACGGACGTCCAGTCCGGGCACCAGATTGTCGCGGCGCGGCTGGTGACGGTGAAATAACTCAGCTCTGCTGCGTAAGCGGGTTGAGCGTCAGATGAGTCTCCAGGGCTTCTACAAATTTTCGTACTTTTGCCGGGATCAGCCGGGAGGTCGGGTAAACCGCCCAAATGGCCAGCGATTCCGGCTGAGCATCTCCCAGGACGATCCGCACGAGTTTACCCTCAGCAATGGCAGGCTCTACGTACCAGCGAGATAAATTTGCGATGCCGAGTCCCCCCAGGCAGGCCTCGAAAATCGCCTCAATAGAGTTAGCCGAGAATCGGCCTGACACCTTTTGTTTGTAGCGCTGTTCACCCTTCTCAAACGACCAGTGTGTCGTATCTGAGGTGGTCAGGCAGCTATGTTCAGCCAGATCGTTAAGTAATTTCGGTGAACCGTACGCGGCGAGATACTCCGCGCTGGCGCAAAGCTCGCGGGGGTTATCACAGATGCGGTGTGCAACTAACCGGTTATCGCGCAGCGGTGCAATGCGTAACGCCACGTCTATGCCTTTCCCGACAATATCAATTTGCTCATCGGTTGCCAGCAGGTCGACCTGCAGGGCAGGATGTTGCTGCATAAACAGCGGCAACATCGGTGCAACGATCTTGCGTCCAAACGCCGCTGAGGCGGTAATGCGAAGGCGTCCGGACAGGTGCGTACCATCAGGAAACAGATCGGCCAGCGCGTTATTTTTATCTTCCAGCAACGCCTGCGCATGCGGCAAAAAAACGTCACCATCGCTGGTGGGTGAAAGGGATCGCGTGGTGCGATGCACCAGCCTGACCCCCAGCTCAGCTTCAAGATTGTTAAGAGAGCGTGACGCCGCCATGGAACTCATTGAGAGCCGACGTGCGGCGCCCGCCAGGCTACCCGCCTTAATGGCTTCGACAAACACTTCAACGTCTTCCAGCTTCATTATATCGTTTTTCGTTATGCTGACTTATCAAAGTACATATCTACAGTATTTATCGTTACGCTGCCATAGTCTCTTCACAACCTGAAAAATACCAATCTGGAGTGAAGATGAAAACGTTGAAAACGGTTCTGGCATTCAGCAGCCTGTTACTGGTAAGTGCCGCCTGGGCTGACGCACCTGCGCAGGTGAAGCAGCAGGTCCCCGGCTATTATCGTCTGGCGGTAGGGGAATATGAGGTCACGGCGCTGTTCGACGGCTATAACGACCTTTCGCCATCATTACTCCACGGTCTTTCAGACGACAAGGTTCGTAAACTGCTGGCTCAGCATAAAATCGATGCCGACCGCATGCCGACCGCTTTTAACGCTTTCCTGGTTAACACCGGTAAACATCTGGTCATGATTGACAGCGGAGCGGGGCACTGCGTGCCGGAAACGGCCGGCCAGTTGGTTAACAATATGAAAGCATCAGGCTATCGTCCCGGGCAGGTTGATACCATTTTCCTGACTCACCTGCATCTTGACCACGTGTGTGGCCTGAGCGATGCAGACGGTAAAGCGTTGTTCCCCAATGCCACCGTCTATGTACCGCAGGGGGAGGCCGACTACTGGCTTGATCCTGCAAAAGAAGCGAGCGCGCCGGCTAATGCGAAAGAGTATTTTGCTATCGCCCGAAAAGCATTGTCTGAGTATAAAGCCTCCGGACATCTTAAAACCTTCGTTCCGCCAGCTTCGCCGATCCCGGAAGTCCAGACGGCCTATGCCGTTGGCCATACGCCCGGCAGTACCGTTTATCGCTTTGCGTCGCAGGGGACGGCTATTAACTTCATTGGGGATCTGATTCATGCGCCAGCCGTCCAGTTCCCGCATCCTGAAGTGTCTATTCGCTTTGATGTCGATTCGAAAAAAGCCATCTCGTCCCGGGCGCAGGAGTTTAACGCCCTGGCGAAAGACGGCGAGTGGATGGCCGCTGCGCATCTGCCTTTCCCCGGTATTGGGCATATCACCGCCTGGCAGCAGGGCTATAGCTGGAACCCTGTAAATTACGGTCCTTATCAACGTGCGGCCAACGTGCCTCTGCTGAAATAAAGTAAGGTTATGAATATGAAAAGTTACACCGTAACGGCAAACGGCATTCGACAGTTTGTGGTTGAAGAGGGTGAAGGCGCGCCGGTTATTCTTCTGCACGGTTTTCCTGAAACAAACTATGCCTGGCGCTACCAGATACCTGTATTGTCCCGGCACTACCGCGTCATCGCGCCGGATTTACGAGGATATGGCGAAACGGATAAACCGGCTTCTGGCTATGATAAACGGAACATGGCCCGGGACATCCGGGAGCTGATGCGTGCGCTGGGGTTACAGAAGGTGGTGCTGGTGGGGCACGATCGCGGGGCGCGCGTCGCGACGCGGTTTGCAAAAGATTACCCTGAGCTGGTGGATCGTCTGGTGGTCATGGATAACGTGCCAACGCGTATCGTGGCGCGCGATTTGAATGCGTCCATCGCCCGCGCATACTGGTTCTTCCTGTTCCATCTTGTGCCCGATCTGCCGGAAGCGCTGATTGCAGGACGTGAAAATATCTGGCTGCGCTACTTTTTCTCGGACTGGACCTACGATCCGTCAACCATCAGCGGCGAGGCGTTTGACACCTATGTTCGCGCGTATCAGGCGCCCGGAGCAGTGCGAGGCGCGATGGCTGACTACCGCGCCAACGCGGAAGACGTGGCGCAGGATCTTGCCGACGCTGACGTGAAAATCGCCTGTCCGGTAATGTCGCTGTGGGGCAATGATTTTCACGCGGTCGGCAAGCTTTTCGATATGCAAAGCGTCTGGGCTGAAATGGCGGATAACCTGCGGGCGCAGGGTATCGACGAGTGCGGCCATCTTCCTCAGGAGGAACAGCCTGAGAAAGTTAACGCCTTGCTGCTGGATTTCCTGGAGGGATGGATAGGATAAGGGCAATAAAAAACCCCTCTTGCGAGGGGTTTTCTGCTTACTGCTGCGGTGCCGCCGGTACGGCTGGCGCTGCGGGTTCAGCCGGTTCCGGCATTCCCAGCGTCGGCATACCAAACATGCCAACAAACTCTTCCAGCGGCATTTTGTCGCCGTTCAGCGTTACCTGGCCGTTGGCATATTGCAGGCTGGTGGAAATGGTGTTGTCTTCCACTTTGGTGATGCGGAACATCTGACCCATCGCCGCCAGACCTTTCACCTGCTGGTTCGCCAGCTTGCCGGCATCTTCATCGCCGTAGCCTTCCAGCTTCGCAATCTGGGTCATAAACTCGGTCGCCATATCCATCGGGATGGTCAGCTTGCTGTCGAGCGACTTCACGCTGCGATCCACTTCCTGCGCCAGCGTCTGGGGTTCACCCGTGGCGGCTGCAGGATCTTTCAGGAACAGCGACAGGTTAAAGCTGGTTTCGCCTTTGCTGTTTTTCCAGCTCAGCGGCGCAACGGTGACCACCGGCTGGCCTTTCAGCAGGATTGGCAGGTTATTGAACAGCACCGCCATCGCCTGCTGCTGGTACACTTCCGGGTTCTGCTGCAGCGCGGCGTCGGTCAGCAGCGCCTGGCTCTCTTTGCTGTATTTCTGGCTAAATTCGTGCCATGCCTGGCCGTCGATATTGCCGATCTTCAGCGACAGCTTGCCGGTGCCCAGATCCTGATTCTGCACTTTCAGGCTCTTCAGCGTGTAATCCAGCTGGGTATTGATGCTCTTACCGTCTTTGGATACGTCGGATTGACCGTTAACGTCCATGCCTTCCAGCACGGCCATCTCTTTTCCTTCAATTGCGATAGCAATTTTATCCACGGAGAGCTTCTGATCGCCGATACGCTCTTTAAAGTCGGTCATACGGCTGTTGCCGTCGGCTTTCAGGTTGTTGAAGGTGAGCTGAACTTTTTGGTTATATTCGTTCACGGCGTTGACCAGGCCGCTTTCCGCTTCACCCGTCATGGAGAAGACGTTGCCGTCCCGATCCGCATCAAGTTTGAAATGGCCGCCGCTGAAGGCGACTTTTTCGTTCTCTTTCTCGTAGTTCAGCGCTTTCAGCGCGATATCAGAACTGGTATCACCGGAGTAGCTAATACGGGTGTTAATGTCGAAAGGTGATTCATTCTTCGCCAGGTCAAACAGCGGTTTGGTGACGTCGTTATTCACCAGCACGGTATGAACGGACGCCATGGACGGGATCAGGTTAAACGATTTTAACTGCGCCAGCGGCAGAGGACCGTGGCTTACCACTTCATCCAGCACCACACTCTGCCCCGGCTTCAGCCAGCCGTTTGCCGCACCGGCCACCGGCTTCACCACCAGCTGCATGCGGCTGGTGAACACGCCGCGCTGATAGTTCTGGTAGCTCAGCTCCAGACCCGCCTCCGGCGCGCTGCGCTTAATTTCTCCGTTAGCCTGCGCCACCATCTCAGCCAGACGGCCTTCCAGCTGTTTCCCGGTAAACCAGGAGGCACCCGTCCAGACCACGCCTAACGCTACAATCACTCCAACCGCTACGACCGATTTTTTCATTGCGACTATCCCTAAAATGAAACCAGGCGGTAAAAACCGCCCGGAGATATTAAGCCTTCAACTAGCTTAGCAAGAGTTGTTAAAAAATTCAGTAAGTGCTTAAAGCTTATTAAAAACGCGTGCAAGGCGACCGGTGCCGCTCAAGCTGACCGGGGACTCATTGGCTGCAACGAATGCTGACTCGCCAGGCTGGAGAACCAGACGCTGCTCGCCTTTGCGCAGCGTTGCTTCGCCCTCGACGCAGAACAGGATCGCCGCGCTCTCCTGTGCGATTGTCGTTTCCATCTGATTGAGGTCGTGCAGGGAGAACGCAAAATCCTCAACCGGAATCGGGAAGTCCAGCTCTGCACCGTTTTTCACCGGCTGAGTCAGCAGCTCCGCGGCAGGTTTCGCCACAAACTTCACGTTGGCAACCAGCTCAGGGATGTCGATATATTTCGGCGTCAGGCCCGCGCGCAACACGTTGTCAGAGTTGGCCATCACCTCCAGCGCTACGCCCTGCAGGTAGGCGTGCGGGGTTTCCGCGAACAGGAACATCGCTTCGCCCGGGTTCAGCTTCACCACGTTCAGCAGCAGAGGGGAGAACAGGCCGCTGTCGTCAGGGTAAAACTCGGAAATCAGGCGGATGGTCTCCCACGGTTCCCCTTGCTGGCTGTTCAGGGCCGCTTTCAGCACCGCCAGCGCGTGAGATTTCTCTTCACTCTGCATATTCAGCAGGCTGGCAAACAGCTGGCTGAGCGCGTCCGCGTTTGGGTTTTCGAGGAAGTGGGCAATAGCCTTGTTGGCACCCGCGACCGGCTGCAGCAGGGAGATAATCTCTGAAAACTCACGGAACGCGTTCATCGCCAGGAACGGGGTCAGCGCAAAAACCAGCTCCGGCTTGTGGTTTGGATCTTTGTAGTTACGCTCGGCGGCGTCCAGCGGGATGCCCGCCGCGTTCTCTTTGGCAAAGCCGATTTCAGAGGCTTTCTTGTTCGGGTGAACCTGGATGGAGAGCGGCTGGTCGGCGCACAGCACCTTAAACAGGAACGGCAGTTCGCCAAAGCGCTGAGCCACCTTGTCGCCCAGCAGTGCGGCTTTATCGGCATCAATCACGTCACGCAGGCTGCGTACCTGGCCGCTGGCGTCTTCAATTTTTGAGCTGCTCTTCGGGTGCGCCCCCATCCACAGTTCCGCCATCGGCAGGTTGTTCGGGTTCGCGATACCGTAGAGATCCGTTAACGCAGTTTTACTTCCCCAGGCGTAGTTTTGCACTGAGTTAATGAGTTTTTGCATTATCAAGCCCTGATTCAAATGTGGAATTAACTCCGGGTATTAAAGCAATAAACTACGTGGAAGTAACCTGTGGATGTAAAAAGTCGTACTAGTCTCAGTTTTTGTTAAAAAATTGTGTAGGATAAGCTGACTCGCTTTTAAGCCGGGCAGCGGAACATCTGCCCTGAATAAACAGACCGAAGCAGTAAGTGAGAGAACAATGTCGAATAAACCCTTCCATTATCAGGATCCTTTCCCCCTCAGTAAGGATCAGACCGAGTATTACCTGTTAACCCGCGATCACGTCTCCGTCTCTGAGTTCGAAGGACAAGAGATCCTCAAGGTGGATCCGCAGGCGCTGACGCTGCTGGCGCAGCACGCTTTCCACGATGCCTCCTTTATGCTCCGCCCCGCGCATCAGCAGCAGGTTGCCGATATTCTGAGCGACCCGGAAGCCAGCGAAAACGACAAGTACGTTGCCCTGCAGTTCCTGCGTAACTCCGACATCGCGGCGAAAGGCATTCTGCCCACCTGCCAGGACACCGGTACGGCGATCATCGTCGGTAAAAAAGGCCAGCGCGTCTGGACCGGCGGCGGTGACGAAGCGGCGCTGGCTCACGGCGTCTACAACACCTACACCGAAGACAACCTGCGCTACTCGCAAAACGCGGCGCTGGACATGTACAAAGAGGTCAACACCGGCACTAACCTGCCTGCACAGATTGACCTCTACAGCGTCGACGGTGACGAGTACAAATTCCTCTGCATCGCCAAAGGCGGCGGTTCAGCCAACAAAACCTATCTCTACCAGGAAACCAAAGCGCTGCTCACTCCGGGCAAGCTGAAAAATTACCTGGTTGAGAAGATGCGTACCCTCGGCACCGCGGCGTGCCCGCCGTACCATATCGCCTTCGTGATTGGCGGAACCTCGGCTGAAAGCACGCTGAAAACCGTCAAGCTGGCCTCAACCAAATACTACGACGGACTGCCTACTGAAGGTAACGAGCACGGTCAGGCGTTCCGCGACGTGCAGCTTGAGCAGGAGCTGCTGGAAGAGGCGCGTAATCTGGGACTCGGGGCGCAGTTTGGCGGTAAGTACTTCGCCCACGACGTGCGCGTGATCCGTCTTCCGCGCCACGGTGCCTCCTGTCCGGTCGGGATGGGCGTCTCCTGCTCTGCGGATCGCAACATCAAGGCCAAGATCAACCGCGAAGGCGTGTGGATCGAAAAGCTGGAAAATAACCCGGGCAAATACATCCCGGAAGCGCTGCGTAAAGCGGGTGAGGGGGAAGCGGTTCGCGTTGACCTGAACCGTCCGATGAAAGAGATTCTGGCGCAGCTTTCTCAGTATCCGGTCTCGACCCGTCTCTCCCTGAACGGCACGATCATCGTGGGCCGCGACATTGCGCACGCGAAGCTGAAAGAGCGTCTGGACAACGGCGAAGGGCTGCCGCAGTACATTAAAGATCACCCGATCTACTACGCGGGGCCGGCGAAAACGCCTGAAGGCTATGCCTCCGGCTCGTTAGGCCCAACCACGGCAGGGCGTATGGACTCGTACGTCGATCAGCTGCAGGCCAACGGCGGCAGCATGATCATGCTGGCGAAAGGCAACCGCAGCCAGCAGGTGACGGACGCGTGCCACAAGCACGGCGGCTTCTACCTCGGCAGCATCGGCGGCCCGGCGGCGGTTCTGGCGCAGGGCAGCATCAAGAGCCTGGAGTGCGTGGAATACCCGGAGCTGGGTATGGAAGCGATCTGGAAAATCGAAGTGGAAGACTTCCCGGCGTTTATCCTGGTGGATGACAAAGGCAACGACTTCTTCAAGCAGATCCAGTCGTCCCAGTGTTCGGCGTGCGTGAAGTAAATTGAAAAAAACGGGTGGCGCCGCCGCCACCCGACATCAAAAAGAGCGCACAAAGCGCCATACCGTTTCTCAGAAGTCATCAATACTTATCCCTTAAGCATGTGAGCAATCCCTCTTTTGTTATCAAGGAGAAAGTAATGACCACGGTACGCCATGAGAAAGACTCGATGGGCGCCATCGACGTCCCGGCCGACAAGCTATGGGGCGCGCAAACCCAGCGTTCGCTGGAGCACTTCCGTATTTCGACCGAAAAAATGCCCGTCTCGCTGATTCAGGCGCTGGCGCTGACCAAACGCGCCGCCGCGAAAGTGAACCAGGATTTGGGCCTGTTGGACAACGATAAAGCCACCGCCATTATCAACGCCGCAGACGAAGTGCTGGCGGGAAAGTATCCTGACGAATTTCCCCTTGCTATCTGGCAGACCGGTTCCGGTACCCAGAGCAACATGAACATGAACGAAGTGCTGGCGAACCGGGCGAGCGAGCTGCTGGGCGGCGTGCGCGGCATGGAACGTAAGGTCCACCCGAACGATGACGTCAACAAAAGCCAGAGCTCTAACGACGTCTTCCCGACGGCGATGCACGTGGCGGCGGTAATCGCCATTCGCGAGCAGCTTATCCCGCAGCTCAACGTGCTCAAATCCACGCTTAACGAGAAAGCGCAGGCCTTCCGCGACATCGTCAAGATTGGCCGTACGCACCTGCAGGACGCCACGCCTTTGACGCTCGGCCAGGAGATTTCCGGCTGGGTGGCGATGCTGGAACACAACCTGAAGCATATCGAGAACAGCCTGCCGCACCTGGCGGAGCTGGCGCTCGGTGGGACGGCGGTCGGTACCGGGTTAAACACCCATCCAGAATACGCGGTGCGCGTGGCGGAGGAGCTTGCTGCCATCACCGGACAGCCGTTCGTCACGGCACCCAATAAGTTCGAAGCGCTGGCGACCTGCGATGCGCTGGTCCACACCCACGGCGCGCTGAAGGGGCTGGCGGCCTCGCTGATGAAAATTGCTAACGATGTGCGCTGGCTGGCCTCGGGCCCGCGCTGCGGCATCGGTGAAATCAGCATCCCGGAAAACGAGCCGGGCAGCTCCATCATGCCGGGTAAAGTGAACCCGACCCAGTGCGAAGCCATGACCATGCTCTGCTGCCAGGTGATGGGCAACGACGTGGCCGTCAACATGGGCGGTGCGTCCGGCAACTTCGAGCTGAACGTCTATCGCCCGATGGTGATCCACAACGTGCTGCAATCTGTTCGTCTGCTGGCGGACGGGATGGAGAGCTTTAACGAGCATTGCGCGGTGGGGATTGAGCCCAATCGCGAACGCATCAGCCAACTGCTCAATGAATCTCTGATGCTGGTCACCGCGCTCAATACCCATATTGGCTACGACAAGGCCGCCGAGATCGCCAAAAAAGCGCATAAAGAGGGGCTGACGCTGAAAGCCTCCGCCCTGGCGCTGGGCTATCTCACGGAGGCGGAGTTTGACGCCTGGGTTCGCCCGGAAGCGATGGTCGGTAGCCTGAAATAATCATCCCGCCACGTACAGGTGCAGCCGAGGAATAATCAGCTTTAGCGGCTGCGCCTGAGGTCTGTAACGGTGCTGAACATTGTCAGCATCGTAATTCAGCAGTTCCCCGATATCGGGTACCACCGCGCCCTGATCGGCATCGTAAAGCGCAATCAGCGGCGTCGGGCAGGCATACTGCACCTGCTTTTGCTGACCGGAATACCAGACGCGAGCGATAGGCTGCACCTTCACCGGGCGCTTTATCTTCAGGCGCGCATCCACCGGCAGCGAGGCGATGCTGTGGTACTCCTGCTCCAGGCGCTCAATCCACTGCTCCCGCGACCACGGCGCGACGGTGCGCGGCGTCTTCAGGCTTTTTTCCAGCTGGGCCAGAATCTCATCCCGGGTGAAGTTTTTAATGATGTGCTTATTCGCCCAGCCGAAGCGCAGCGTAGCGGGGTGACGCAGTACCGTCAGCGTCCGATAGGCGTTCAGGGTAATCAGCCCCGGAAGCTGGCGGTGCACCCACTCGAACCGCGCGGCAGGCGCGAGGCCGGACTCTTCGGTGATGATCTTTTCAAAGGCCGCTTTCAGGGTGTTGATATGCGCAATCTGGCTTTCCAGCGCTTCGCGCGATGTCGCATCGGTTTGCAGGCAGATGACCCCCGGCAGGCGCACGGCGGCCTTGCTGCTGCGGTTTTCTGACTGCTGCTGGATAAACAGGCGACGATAGTGTTTTAGCGCCAGCTCAAGGGCCGCGCTGCCGATGTGCTGTTCGACCTCGATGGTGTCCAGCGGATCGTGCTCGGCTCCCTTAGCCACATCGGGCAGGGTAAAGACGCGCGCGGCCAGCAGGCGGCAGGCCTGCAAACGCTCGGTCAGGGTCAGGAGTTCGTGTTCTATTTCCCGAAACGTGCCGTTAAGCCGTTCGATGAGATCGTAGTTCGCCATAAACACTCTCATTAGTTACAACATACTTATCATATAGCACAGCACGCCGGGTCAGGCCAGCGTGCGTTTGAGGTCAGGCAGGGACGGGAAGGGCGATGTTATGGTACACCGGCCAGCTAAAGCAGAAGCGCGCGCCGCCGAGCTCGCTCTCCTCGCAATGCACCGTGCCGCCCATCGCCTGCGCGATAGAGTAGACAATCGCCAACCCCAGGCCGCATCCGCCGGTGGCGCGATCGCGGCTGGGATCGAGGCGGACAAACGGTTCAAACACGGTTTCTCGCGCTTCCGGGGCAATTCCCGGTCCGTCGTCCTCCACCGTCAGGCTGGCCCGGTTGCCCTGCAAATCCAGGCCAATCTGGAGCGTACTTTCGCTGTAGCGCATGGCGTTGTTCATCAGGTTGTCCAGCACGCGCTCCATCAGGCGCATATCGAGCGCGCCGTAGTCACCCGGCGTGACGCGCGTCAACAGCGTGCGCTGCGGGTTTACGCTCTGAACGTCATCAATGTGGGTTTGCAGCCAGGCGGGCAGATCCGGCGTGGTGAGGTTCAGCTCGTTTTGCGGGCGGTCGAGACGCGCGTAGGTCAGCAGCTCCTCAATCAGCGCTTCAAGCTGGCCAATGTCGCGGTTAAGCGCCTGATTCTCTGCCTCGGTCAGATTCTCGCTCATCTCCAGACGGTAGCGCAGGCGAACCAGCGGCGTGCGCAGCTCGTGCGCAATTCCGTCGATCAGCTGCTTCTTGCTGGCGATCAGGGCGTTGATGTTATCGGCCATCTGGTTAAAGGCCACGCCCAGACGCTCAAAGCTGGAACCGCTGTCGAAATGAATGCGTTCGGTAAAATGCCCCTCACCAAAACGCTGCGCGGCGGATTCCAGCTTCAGCATGTCCTGCCAGTGGGGCCGCATCCAGATAAAGACCGGAAATGCGAGCGAAATGGCGATAAAGGCCATCAGCGCCATGTCCAGCAGGCGCATCTGGTGCAGATAATAGAGATAGGGCACCGGCCCGACGGCCAGCACGTAATGGCTGCGCGGAATACGCTGAATAAACGTGTATTTCTCATCCAGCGCGACGATGTCCCCGTCGCGCAGACGCTGCATGGCGGGCGGATCCAGCTCAAAATCTTTCAACGGCTCAATGCGTAAATCGAATGACAGATTAAGATCCAGCTCTTTCAGGGTTTTCGCCCAGTCGTGTGGCGGGATCTCTCTCAGCTCGCTGCGCATCAAATAGAGCGAGCTTTTCATCAGATCGTCCAGCGACTGCCGGCCCGCACGTTCGGCGGTGAATTTATAAACCAGGCCGACCAGCATGGTCATCACCAGGAAGCAGACAAACAGTAAAAGATAAAACTGCACAAACAGCTTTTTCATTAAATATCACCGGGACATCAAGTAATTAACTACTTTGTTTTTACCTTAAGGGGCACTATAGGGGCATTTGCATATCCGCCAAAGCGCTGATTCAAAAATGGTACCTGATCGCTATCGAGAACATTTATCCACGCAGAGTATACATGGAAGACCATCTCTGCATTCTCATCACCCATCTGATTCGCTATAAAAGCAGGATTAGCACCTGCCGACAACATCCAGCACGCGTATGTATGACGCAGTTGATAGGGGCGTCTGCGGCGAATGCCCGATCGTTTTATCGTTCGGTAGGCCTGTCTTCTCTTTGAGTTTTGAAGCAATTTCTCGGCTGAACAAGCTTGATCATATTATTAATACCGAAACGAAAGAGGTTAGTCATTGCGCCAGCAAAATGGCCCGGTGGGAAGCTGGTGGTAGGAAACAATTTCTTCATGTGGCTCGTGAGTGGATGATGAGCGAAGTTCAGATTTATTTGCCAGGCTTCAAATAAGTATTCACAGAGAGCCACTTTCACAACGGCTCCCAGATAAAATTACTTCCTGTAAAGGTCGCCTTGACCGGACCTTGCTCTTCCCCAGATTTCATCATCAGAGAGTGAAGTTTCTATCAGTTCAATCGGTGCGCCATTGTCATTAATCATGGCAACAAAGAAACCATCAATGGGCTCATAGGGACCAAGAATTACTTCTTCATCTTCGATAGCTCTTAGCAGGTTGTCCACTTTGAAGGCGACGTGAGGCACAGTTTTTATCAGATTGTGGAGTGGAGAACTATCTTTAAATCTATGCCACTGCACACGAAACTGACCTGGGTTATCAACTGTATACATCCCGGCTTTTTCGCTGTATGCACCTTCAAAAACGCCATCCTGTAACGGGATGCCGAAGTGATGAAAAGTATACGTTACATTTGATTTCATTCTTATCTCGCTAACTAATTAATGACAATGTAATTGAGCATAGGATGTAACTACTGTGGGCACTGTACTAAATATAAACAACTAAAGAATACCATACATGAAATTCTTCCAACACGAGCGCATTTGTAAGTGGATTTAAAAGGGATATCCCTACAGCGGAAAAATCACCTGCTATTCCCTTGAGTGGATAAATAGACGTTCATGACTTACATCGACAGATGCATTAAACCTGTAAGGGAATCGATTTAACTGCTGGTAATTTTGAAATGATCAATCTGATGCGAGCGTTTGTTCTGAAGGTGTTGAATTTTTTACAAACTTATGCAATTCGCCGCTGATGCCGGAATTCTTAGCAAATTGTACTTAAGCTGCGAAATCTAGATTTATATCTTCCCCGAATCCGGAGAAAAACTCTTTGGTACCGGATGGATAAGACGCAATGCGATGCAATGTGGCTTCACTGGCATACTGTCAGTTGACCGGAAGAAGACTTTCGCACTATTACTCTTATCCGAACATCCCCATGACTGAATAGTACCTGATGCCCCCATCAGGTACTATTCAGGCTGTCCGTTATCAGCCTTGCCAGCGAGACTGTCGGATAATGCTGCAGAAATTCATAGGCTTGAAGAGTGTGTCCTTGTCTGCAAGTACATCCGCTTTTACGTTACCAAATGTCGTGTGCGGCTTGTGTTTGATGCCGTCATAAAAGGCCTGAATAATGTCCTCCTTAAAATGCGGTGTACGTGGGAAACGCTGGGTAACTGCGCTGATTTCTTCCTGTGAGAATACTTCAAAATCAATTCCCAGCACGTCCATTTCTACTCCTGCCGTAAGTAGCGCTATTTCCGGCGCCATGAATTCCGGAATACCCGGCGTGGTGTGGAGGGCAATTGCTGTCCACACCTTATCAATATCCTGAGTTCCGATGCCATAACTTTCCAGAAACTTCCGTGCTTCGTTTGCACCATCTACTTCAAAACGTTTATCGCAGCTACAGTATTCGCGAGTCAGGCCAATGTCATGGAACATACATCCAATGTACAAAAGCTCAGCATCGGCTTTAACCTCTCTTTTCTGACCGGCCAGAGCCGCCCATTGGTAAACGCGGCTTGAATGGTTAAAAAGCAGATCGGATTCCGTGTCACGAATGAACTCGGTGGCTTCACGGGCCATTTTGCTGTCCGGGATACTGATATCTTCGGTTGTGCGAATCATGAAAAACTCCTCTTCTCTGTTGTAGGTATACAGCATAAGGTTTACCTTGAATGTCCCAAAATGTATTTTAAAGACTTTATAGGACATAGAGATGATTCAGGACTCCGGAGACTTAAAATGAGTCATAACGTTTTTATTCTGGCGGTGCCAGGCGTTCAGATGCTTGATGTCTGTGGTCCCATAGATGTGTTTGCTGAGGCTAACCGGGTTCTTAAGCGCAGCTTTTACTCGCTGCGCGTTGTTTCGGTTACCGATCCTGTGATTCGGTCTTCGTCAGGCGTAAAGATAACGGCAGATGCAACCCTGTCAGACTGCGGTGGGCTTACGGCAGATACATTCCTTGTTGCCGGCGCGCCGTATATTGCTTATTACCAGCCGGACCCCCGTGTGCTGGATGGAATTAACGCACTCTGCGAGTCAAGCAAGCGGTTTGGTTCAGTTTGTACGGGGGCATTACTCCTGGCGCTCACCGGAAAGCTAAATGGAAAAAGAGTGACCACGCATTGGGCATGTGCGAAAACCCTTTCCGCCAGGCATCCCCAAATAATCGTAGAGGCAGATGCGTTGTATGTTGACGATGGGCGAGTGAGAACGGCGGCGGGCGTTACTTCAGGCCTGGATTTGGCACTGCGACTTGTTGAAGAAGATCTCGGTAGGGAGGTTGCGGCAGAAGTCGCCGATCAAATGGTCATGTTTTTCCGGCGTCCAGTTAACCAGTCTCACTTTATGAGGAGCAATACGCTTTCGCTTGATGGCCGTACAGCTCTTCAGGAGCTCCAGAGATGGGCAATCGCGAATATTAAAGACGTGACAACGGTTGCTGTGATGGCAGAGCATATTAACTTCAGCCAGAGGCACCTTACGCGGATATTTCGGCAGGAAATTGGCCTTACCCCGGCGCAGTGGCTCGAACGCGAGCGCGTATCTAGAGCAAAAGTACTGATTGAAAAGGAAAAAATGCCAGCGAAGAAACTTGCCGTTGAATGTGGCTTTTCTGGGCCGGATGTTATGAGGCGAGTATTTTATCGCCTGACAGGAATAACACCTAATGATTACCAGAAAATGACGAGCCGTGAATAGCTTTGCGAACGGGAGAGAAGCTATAGCCTTTCCAGTAAATTGCAGGTTTTCTGCACACTAAACTGCACAAACAGCTTTTTCATTGGATCTCACCGAAAAAACGCTATGTGCAGAATATACATGAAAACCCTTCGGGTTTTTCACGTCTGTCGAGCGTTTTATATGGCTTTCGCGCTGTTTTTTACCTTGGCGATGAATTTTTCGGTCACGGCCAGGCCTTCCGCAATGTGCGTATCAATCACATCCGGCCCGTATTCGCTGATGAGATCCAGCAGTATTTCATAAGACTGGATGAGTTCCAGCAGGTCAAAGAGCGCTTTTTGATCGGTGCGTGAGGGTGAGGTGTGGTTAAGGGTTGCCTGATTAACAATCCACTCAAGATTGGTTTTTATCGCTTCTACCTGACCGTAGCTATACATAATTCATGGGCTTAAATCCTCATTTCAAGATTTCTGGGAGCGATGTCGTGAAAGCTTCACGGCGAAAATGAGTAAAACGATCGCAAGAGCGGGATGAGCTGAAGACAGGAGAGTCGAGAAGCTAATTATGGAATAGTTTGCGTGCTTAGCAAGTTAAATGTTGCGCAAACGTAAAAATAAATGCGCGAAAGTAGGGCGTTTTCGCGCAATGCCTTCAATTCGCGCAGATTATCCTATCCGACGATCAGGTTTCCCAGGCGTGTGGGGCGAACAGATAACCCTTGTTACGCACGGTTTTAATGCGGTAGGGCTCGGTGGCGTTATCCTGCAGTTTTTTGCGTAATCGCGAAATCGCCACGTCAACGCTGCGATCCATACCGTCATAGCTCACGCCACGGAGGTTTTTCAGCAGCGCGTCGCGGTCCATGATTTGCCCGGCATGCGTGGCCAGCTCCCACAGCAGGTCAAAGTCTGCGGTAGAAAGGGCGATAAGCTCGCCGGAAAGCAGGACCTGGCGGTTAACCGGGTCAATAGACAGCGTACCGAAGCGCAACGCTTTGTGCGGCGTCAGGGACGGCGCGGGCGCTTCGCGTTCGATGCTGGCGTGCTGGCGCAAATGCAGGCGCAGGCGGGCCAGCAGGACGGCAGGCGGTGTGGTTTTCAGAATGTAATCATTGGCGCCCATCTCCAGCGACAGAATATGGTTCATATCGCTGTCCAGTGAGGTAAGCAGAACGATAGGACCGTCCCAACGGGCGCGCAGGTCCCGGCAGAGCGTCATGCCGTCTTTGCCTGGCAGCATGATGTCCAGCAGCACTAAATCCGGGTTTTCACGGACGACCACCTCTTCGGCACGATCGCCGCGAGGCTCAACAATGACGTCCATATCATGTTTACCCAGATAGGCGGCGATCAATTGCCCGACTTCGGGTTCGTCTTCAACATATACAATCTTATTCATACAGCGTCTGTTTTCGTGAAAAAAGCCAAAATACACCGCGGAACCTTAACCTTCCATTAATCTTTCAAAATTAACGCCGCTTCCGTTATTCTGACGTTTCTTGTTATTTGATTGTTATAGGAAAAAATATGGGGCTGGTGATCAAAGCCGCGCTGGGGGCGCTGGTGGTGTTACTGATTGGCATTCTGGCAAAAACCAAAAACTACTATATTGCCGGGCTTATCCCGCTGTTCCCGACCTTTGCGCTGATTGCCCACTATATTGTGGCCTCTGAGCGGGGTACGGAAGCGCTACGCACGACCATCGTGTTTGGCATGTGGTCAATCATTCCGTACTTTCTCTACCTGCTTTCCCTGTGGTATTTCACCGGTTTTCTGCGGCTTCCCCTGGCGCTGGGCGGGGCAGTGGTCTGCTGGGGGCTCAGCGCCTGGGTGTTAATCTTCTTCTGGAGCCGCTTTCACTAGCGCAGCGGGCGGCCGCCGTCCACGGCAAAGGTTCTGCCGGTGACGTAGCAGCTGGTGAGCAGGTAATCCACCAGGTCGATCACCTCTTTCTCACCGGGCGCTATTTTCATGAGCGACTTATTCAGCGCCTGCTGGCGATACTCAGCATCATCGTGTTCGTTAAACAAAATCATCGCCGGGGCGATGGCGTTCACCTTTACCTCGGGCGCGAGCTTGCGGGCAAAGGAGCGCGTCATGTTATCCAGCGCGGCTTTGCTGGCCGCGTAGGCGATATGCTTATCGCTGCCGCGCTCCACCACATAATCGGTAAAGTGAATAATGTCGCCCGCCGCATGCCCGTGGCCGCGCAGCAGATCCTGCAGCGCGTGGTTAAGCAGATAAGGGGCGTTAACGTGGATCTGCAGCATGGCGGAGAGCGTATCGCTGAGGGACGTGCCGGACTTCTCGGCACACCATGCGCTGGCGTTATGGATCACGGCGCGCAACCCCGTCGCGGTGGATTTAACCTGTTCGGCAAAGGCCAGAATGCCTTCGTCGGTGGAAAAATCAGCCTGAATGCAGATCGCTCCGGCTTTGCGCAGCCCCTCAATCGACGGGTATTCCGTACGGTAGCTGACAATGACCGGATGGCGAAGGTTGAGAAAGTGATGGGCGAGGGCGAGGCCGATACGGCGGCCTCCACCGGTGATCAGTATTGGGCGAAGCGGTGCATTTCCCATCGTATTCTCCTTTACAGTTCAACAATGGGAAAGACAGTGCTATCCCATTAACATCCAGGTTGCCGGTACGGCAGCAACCAGTAACAGCCCGATTAAGGCCATTTCACGGCGTTTCAGCGCGTTCTCCAGCTGATGCGTGCGGCGGGCATAGATAAACACCAGCAGACCCGGCGCATACAGCACAACCGACAGCAGCAGATGCATCGGCCCGGAAGCATACAACAACCACAGGCCGTAAATACAGGCCCCTACGCCCACAACATAGTGCGCCGGACGCGTGGCGATTTTTAACAAATACGCACCCACTAAGAAATAGGGTACCAGAATCATCTCCGAGGCGATGGTCAGCAGGGTGTTATAGTCTGAACCTGTGAGCCAGATCAGCACCAGACAGACCTGAACGCTGATGTTGGTCAGCCAGAGTGAGGCTGATGGCGCATTATTTTGGTTTTGACGAGCAAACAGTCGTGGAAACGCCTTGTGCGTCGCGGCCAGGAACGGCACTTCAGCCGCCATGATGGTCCAGCTCAGGTAAGCGCCGCAGACGGAGACGATCAGCCCTGCGGCAATCACCACGTCGCCCCACGGGCCGAGCATTTTCACCATCAGGCCTGCCATGGACGGGTTACGCATTTCGGCCAGTTCAGGACGCGCCACCACGCCCAGCGACAGCAGGGTCACCAGCAGATACACGCCCAGCGCCGCCAGGACGGCCAGCAGCGTGGCGCGTCCCACATCGCGCTTATTACGCGCGCGGGCAGAAACCACGACGGCACCCTCAACGCCGATAAATACCCACAGAGTAATTAGCATCGTGTTTTTCACCTGCTCCCAGACCGGAACGCCCAGCGCAATGCCGCTGAAATCAAGCGAAAACACGTCGAGACGGAACGCAATGAAGGCCAGCACGATAAACAGGCCAAGCGGCACCAGCTTCGCCAGCGTCGCCACCAGGTTGATGCTGGCGGCGGTCTGGACACCGCGCAAAATCAGCCAGTGAACAATCCACAGCAGCACCGAGGCGCCGACGATAGACTGCCAGGTATTACCGTCGCCAAACAGGCGCAGCTCAGGGGTATCGGTAAAGAAACTGAGCGCCGAGAAGACAATCACCAGATAAGAGACGTTGGCGATGACCGCGCACAGCCAGTAGCCCCAGGCGGAACAGAAGCCGATCAGCTCGCCGAAACCTTCACGTGCATAGGTGAAAATGCCGCCGTCCAGATCCGGGCGAATGCGCGTCAGCAACAGCATGGCAAACGCCAGCAGCAATATCCCGACACCGGTAATGCCCCAGCCAATGAGCAGGGCGGCAGGGCTTGCGACGGCCGCCATGTTCTGCGGTAAACTGAATACGCCCGCGCCCAGCATTGAGCTCAATACAAGTGCAGTTAAAGCACTCAGGCCAAGTTTCTTTTCCATTGGCTTCCTGTTATGAAAAGTCCCAATCCAGAATAATTATTTCGCTAAGGCGCATAAAAATGGTGGATCACACTAAGGCGCGGGATTTTACGGAGTGTAACGAAAGCATGCAATGATGTGTGGCAGATTTTCAAAAAAAGTAACAAAAAAAGGCGGCATTGCGCCGCCTTTCATCAACGGTTTTGTTACTTGTACAGATCGGCGCTGATGGTCACGTTGTTACCACGTTCCTGCCACTGGCGGGTGATGTGGTAATACTTCGCCCCTTTCTTCGCCGCACGCTTCGCGACCTGATAAGAGACTTCCGTCATATTGCCGTAGTTGCCGGTAAACTTGATGCTGTCGAACGGCACCATCTGCGCGGCAGTGGCTTTGTTCAGCTCTTCAATTTTAGTGCCGTCCGGCAGCGTCACGGAGTAACGGCCACCTTTCGTGGACTGCGTTTCAAAGAAACGTCCCACTTCAGCGCTTGGCGCCGCAGTGGTCGCTACGCCCGGAATTTCAACTTTCTTCGCTTCTTCGCCGCCTTTGGCTATCGCCGCGCGACCCGCTTCAGAATCCGCAGGGATGGCATCCGGACTCTGCAGAACGCGTTTTTTCGCATCTTCTTTGTAGATGAATGCGGTAATACGCTGGTTGCCGCCCTGGTTAGCATCCACCTGACGCACGATATAGAAAGAGTAGGCACCTTTCTCTTTCGCGGCTTTGGTGATGGCATCGTTCACTTCTGGCTGGCTGCGATAGAAGCCCTGAACGGTAACGGTGTCGTAAGGTTCCAGCTCAATGGCCTGATCTTTCGGCAGCTCAACGATACCGTTGATCACGCGGTTTTTCGGCGCGTCAGCCTTTGGTGCATTATCTTTATACAGCGCAATGGTCACGCGCTGGTTACCGCTGTTGCCGTAATCGGACTGGTCAACTACGTAAAACGAGGCCGCCCCGTTTTTATCCGCGGCTTTTGATGCGGCGGCGACGGCATCGCCAATAGAATTATAACGACCCACAATGACCGTATGGTCAAAAGGTTTTAACGCTGCCGCTTGCTCTGGCGTTAACTCTGTTGCGGCATTCGCAGACAGGGCGGTCGCACAGAGAAGTGCGGACGCCAGGAGTGTGTTCTTAAGCTTCATAAAAATAATCCTTCGCCTTGCGCAAACCATGTACTGGTATTGTTGTTAATTTGAGACGGCCCCGATTATGGCATTTAAAACCCGTCGCTGTCTGCGCCATTTTTCACTGCCTGTGCTCACTCAATTACCGAATTCGATAACATTTAGTGATATGTCGAAAAAACAGGCGTTTGACAAGCAAAACTGATAAAGCATATGACTTTTACAAGTTAATTTAATGTTAATAACTTGTTCTCTTATGGCGCTATATCATGTTTTTACCGCTTCGCTTGCGCGATTTATCGGTTCTGGCGATGAATTTAAGGTAAATATCACTGTCAGTGACGCCGATCGCTTATTTTTCACAGATAAAGTAAGAAATAGTGTTTTCTGGCGGTAGATCACAAGCGCTATTTTCAGTAGGTTATAGACAGTTTGTAACTGTTTTATTTTGCGGGGTTACTCATTTCTCGTCGCTATCATGCTGGCGAAAATTGATACAAACCGCGGGCATTTATCGACAAACCATCATCAAAAACCGATGGAAGGGAAAACTATGCGTATTGGGGTACCAAAAGAACGGTTAGCCAATGAAACCCGCGTAGCGGCAACACCGAAAACGGTGGAGCAACTGCTTAAGCTGGGTTTTACCGTCGCGGTTGAAAGCGGCGCAGGCAAGCTGGCGAGTTTCGATGACGAAGCCTTTATTCAGGCTGGCGCGGAAGTGGTGGACGGTGCTGAAGTCTGGCAGTCGCCCGTGATTCTGAAGGTCAACGCGCCGGAAGAGAGTGAAATTGCGCTGCTGAATCCAGGCACCACGCTGGTGAGCTTCGTCTGGCCTGCACAAAATCCTGAACTGATGGAGAAGCTGGCGGCCCGTGGCGTGACCGTGATGGCGATGGACTCCGTGCCGCGTATTTCGCGCGCGCAGTCACTGGATGCGCTGAGCTCCATGGCAAACATTGCCGGTTACCGCGCCATTGTTGAAGCAGCCCACGAATTTGGACGCTTCTTTACCGGCCAGATCACCGCGGCGGGGAAAGTTCCACCGGCGAAAGTGATGGTGATTGGCGCGGGCGTGGCGGGGCTCGCCGCAATCGGTGCGGCAAACAGCCTGGGCGCTATCGTGCGCGCGTTCGACACCCGTCCTGAAGTGAAGGAACAGGTTCAGAGCATGGGGGCCGAATTCCTTGAGCTGGACTTTAAGGAAGAAGCGGGCAGCGGTGATGGTTACGCGAAGGTGATGTCCGAAGCCTTTATCAAAGCCGAAATGGAACTCTTCGCCGCGCAGGCAAAAGACGTCGACATTATTGTTACCACCGCGCTTATTCCGGGTAAACCGGCGCCGAAGCTGATCACCCGTGAGATGGTCGACTCCATGAAGCCGGGCAGCGTGATTGTCGACCTGGCGGCGCAAAACGGCGGTAACTGCGAGTATACCGTTGCCAATCAGGTGACCACGACCGCGAACGGCGTGAAGGTGATCGGCTATACCGACCTGCCTGGCCGCCTGCCAACCCAGTCGTCTCAGCTGTACGGCACCAACCTCGTTAACCTGCTGAAGCTGCTCTGCAAAGAGAAAGACGGCAACATCACCGTCGATTTTGACGATGTGGTGGTGCGCGGCGTCACCGTCGTTCGCGAAGGTGAAATTACCTGGCCTGCGCCGCCTATTCAGGTTTCAGCCCAGCCCCAGGCTGCGCCGAAAGCGGCACCCGAGCCAAAAGAACCGGCTAAACCGGCTTCTCCGTGGCGCAAATACGCCATCATGGCGCTGGTCATTATTCTGTTCGGCTGGCTGGCTGACGTCGCGCCGAAAGAGTTCCTCGGCCACTTTACCGTCTTCGCACTCTCGTGCGTTGTGGGTTACTACGTGGTGTGGAACGTCTCCCATGCGCTGCATACGCCGCTGATGTCGGTGACCAACGCTATCTCCGGGATCATCGTGGTAGGGGCGTTGCTGCAGATTGGACACGGCGGCTGGATCAGCTTCCTGAGCTTTATCGCGGTGCTGATCGCCAGTATCAATATTTTCGGTGGTTTCACCGTGACTCAGCGCATGCTGAAAATGTTTCGTAAAGGCTAAGGGGTAGCATATGTCTGGAGGATTAGTGACAGCCGCATACATTGTTGCTGCAATCCTGTTTATTTTCAGTCTGGCGGGGCTTTCCAAACACGAAACGTCTCAGCAGGGAAATAACTTTGGTATCGCCGGGATGGCGATTGCGCTGATTGCCACCATCTTCGGGCCGGATACCGGCAACGTGGCGTGGATCCTGGTGGCGATGATCATCGGCGGCGCGATTGGTATTCGCCTGGCGAAGCGCGTTGAAATGACCGAGATGCCGGAGCTGGTGGCGATTCTGCACAGCTTCGTGGGCCTGGCGGCGGTGCTGGTGGGCTTCAACAGCTACCTGTATCACGAACCGGGCATGGAGCCGATTCTGGTCAACATTCATCTGACCGAAGTGTTCCTCGGTATCTTCATCGGTGCAGTAACCTTCACCGGTTCTATCGTGGCGTTCGGCAAGCTGCGCGGTAAGATCTCTTCTAAACCGCTGATGCTGCCTAACCGTCACAAGCTGAACCTGGCGGCGCTGGTGGTGTCGTTTGTGCTCCTGGTGGTCTTCGTGCGTACCGAAAGCGTGGGCCTGCAGGTACTGGCGTTGCTGGTGATGACCATCATCGCACTGGCGTTTGGCTGGCATCTGGTGGCGTCCATCGGCGGTGCGGATATGCCGGTGGTTGTCTCGATGCTGAACTCCTACTCCGGTTGGGCAGCGGCGGCTGCGGGCTTTATGCTGAGCAACGACCTGCTGATCGTCACCGGTGCGCTGGTCGGTTCCTCCGGTGCCATCCTGTCTTACATCATGTGTAAGGCGATGAACCGTTCGTTCATCAGCGTTATCGCCGGTGGCTTCGGTTCTGACGGTTCTTCTACCGGCTCTGACGAAGAAGTGGGTGAACACCGTGAGATCAGCGCGGAAGACACCGCGGAAATGCTGAAAAACTCGCATTCTGTGATCATCACCCCAGGCTACGGTATGGCGGTGGCGCAGGCGCAGTATCCGGTGGCGGAAATCACCGAGAAGCTGCGCGCGCGCGGTATCAAAGTTCGCTTTGGTATTCACCCGGTGGCCGGACGTCTGCCGGGCCACATGAACGTACTGCTGGCGGAAGCGAAGGTGCCATACGACATCGTGCTGGAGATGGACGAGATCAATGATGATTTCGCCGACACCGACACCGTGCTGGTTATTGGTGCTAACGACACCGTTAACCCGGCGGCACAGGACGATCCGCGTAGCCCAATCGCCGGGATGCCGGTTCTGGAAGTGTGGAAGGCGCAGAACGTCATTGTCTTCAAACGCTCGATGAACACCGGCTATGCTGGCGTGCAGAACCCGCTGTTCTTCAAAGAGAATACCCATATGCTGTTTGGCGACGCCAAAGCCAGCGTGGATGCGATTCTGAAAGCGCTGTAATTCGCTTTCTCCTGACAAACCGCCCTTCGGGGCGGTTTTCCTATTTCTGCGGCCAGCGTTTCTCCTCTGTCTATACTTTACCCTTTGTGTAATACGAGGAGGTGTAATGCAATTTCTGTCCCGCTTCGACATCATCGCGCTGATGATGACGCCGACATTCTGGATAGGCGCCGCCACGGTTGTCTTTGTGACGCTGCTGGTGTACTGGCTGCTAACGCGCCTGATCGCGTTCGTTAAGAAAGGCATCACCACCTGGGGCGACAAGCACCCGACCACCAACCGGATGCGTTTTATCCTGACCGATATGCTTAACCGCACCAGCCGCTTCCTGCTGTTTGTGGTGGCGCTGCTCTTCAGCCTGCGTTTCGTTGACTTGCCGGATCATCTCTTTGGTACCGTGAGCCACGCCTGGTTCCTGGTTTTCGCCATCCAGGTGGCGCTGTGGATGGATCAGGGGGTGGTGTCGTGGCTTCGTCACGTCATGCTGGCGCCCGGAAGCCATAAAAACCCGGTCACGCTGGTGATCACGGGGCTTATTCTCCGTGCCATCGTCTGGTCAGTGATGCTGCTGTCTATCCTTGCTAACGCGGGCGTCAACATCACTGCTCTGGTTGCCAGCCTTGGGGTAGGGGGTATTGCCATCGCCCTCGCCGTACAAACTATCCTCAGCGACGTGTTTGCCTCGCTCTCTATCGGCTTTGATAAGCCGTTTGAAATTGGCGATTTTGTGGTGTTCAACGACGTGGCGGGGACGGTAGAGCACATTGGCCTGAAAACGACCCGTATCCGCAGCCTGAGCGGGGAGCAGATCGTCTGCGGTAACGCCATTTTGCTTCAGCAGACGCTTCACAACTACAAACGCATGCAGACGCGTCGCATCGTCTTTACCTTTGGCGTTGCCAGCGACACGCCGCCCGATAAGTTGCGCTACGTGGGGGATATGGTCAGGCAGATCATTACCGATGTCGGCGAGACAAAATTCGATCGTGCCCATTTTCTGGGATTTGACCGCGACCGCCTGACGTTTGAAGTCGTCCATATCGTTAATACCGCGGATTACAATAAATACATGGACATCCAGCAGGAGATCAATATCCGTATTCTTGAAGGGCTGAACGCCCAGGAGATTAAGCTGGCGCTGCCCAGCATGGTATTGCACGCGCCGTGGATGCAGGATGAGTCAGGTGAACAGACGAAGCCGGTAATGGAGAGCTGATGAGAAAAGCCCGCCGGAGCGGCGGGCTTTGATGTTTACGTTAATCGTCTTCCGGGTCGTCCAGCTCAATCGGCGTCTGATACTCATCCGGCTTGATGACCAGCAGGTCGCAGCGCAGATGGTCGATCACCTGTTCGGCGGTATTGCCGAGGAAGGCAGCAGAGATACCGGTCCGGCCAATGGTGCCCAGCACCACAATCCCGGCCTGCAGATGTTCGGCTAAATCCGGGATCACCTCTTCAGGCAGCCCTTTTTCCACGTGCGTCATGTTCTCGTCAATGCTGAACTTCTGGCGCAGCGCTTTCATCGCCAGCAGGTGCTGACCGCGGATCGCGTCGTTATAGACGCTAGGGTCAAATTCCGGCAGCTCAATGGCGATATTGATCGGGGTAACCGGATAGGCGCCCACCAGATGCACTTCGGTATGGTTAACCTGATCGGCAAGCTGGATGGTCTCCTTCACCAGCTTCTCGTTGAGCGAATTGTGATAATCCTCTTCGCTCGCGAGATTCACCGCCACAACGGCTTTCCCGCCTTCAGGCCACGGCTGGTCTTTCACCATCCAGACCGGGCAAGGGCATTTACGCAACAGATGCCAGTCGGTTGGAGTGAAGATTACGGACTCCAGCTTGTCGTGCTGGTGCGCCATCTTCAGCAGCAGGTCGTGCCCACCGGCAACCACTTCCTGGATAATGGCCTCAAAAGGTCGGTTATGCCAGACCACTTTAATATCAATAGGCACGCCCGCTTCCAGGTAATACTTCGCCTGTTCACGGATCCACGCGGTACGCTGGCTGATGACGCCCTGACGCATAGCGGTGCGCTCGTCAGGCGACAGAAGGGTGGTCATCTCATACGAGAAGTCATAGATCGGCAAAAACGCTTTGATTTTGCCACCAATCCGTTGATGTAAATACACAGCACGTCGTAATGCCGGCTGATCGTCCTGATTCGGATCGATAGCTACCAGCATGTTTTGATACTTGGCCATACAGGTCTCCTTACTACTGTCACCACAGTCTGTAATTAAAAGAGTAACCTATATATCCTGAATGAAACAGAGGGGAGCTTTTGCCAGATCAATAATTCATGAAAATTTATCAGAGGAAAAGCACGGTGGATGTCACCGCGATAAACGCAATGAACAGCAGCACCATCACCGCTATCGCAAAGGTCGTGGAATCCTGAACGTAGGTTTTTTCCTCCCCCTTCATCGGACCGACAAGCATGATCCAGATGAAGATAAAGGTCACTGAGGCGATCACGACTGAAACGAAAAACAAACTTTCTCTCAATTCATAACCTCAACGACAACCTTTCAGGCGCTGTATGGGGACGTGCTACGGTGAAAATGTCTTAAAGCGGAAGCGACGATACCAGACCAATAAATCACGTGAATTTATCAGTCTGGTTATCAACATGCGGAGAGTTACGCCACGTTGCGGGCGTGTCCGGCAAGAACGGCCAGCGCTTCGCCGTTTTCGATAGTGATGTATTTACCCTTAACGGCCAGCATTCCGCTCTTCTGGAAACGACCCAGCAGACGGCTGATGGTCTCAACGGTCAGGCCCAAGTAGTTACCGATATCGCCACGGGTCATGGTCAGACGGAATTCACGTGGCGAGAAACCGCGCTCGGCGAAGCGGCGGGAGAGGTTGTAGATAAACGCGGCCAGGCGCTCTTCTGCGTTCTTTTTGGAAAGCAGCAGAATCATGTCCTGATCGCCTTTGATCTCACCGCTCATCAGACGCATCATCTGCTGACGCAGGTTAGGCATCTTACCGGACAGATCGTCCAGGGTTTCAAACGGAATTTCGCAAACCATCGAGGTTTCGAGTGCCTGAGCAAAGCTCGGGTGGTGACCAGTGCCGATGGCATCAAAGCCCACCAGATCGCCTGCCAGGTGGAAGCCGGTGATCTGCTCGTCACCCTGTTCGGTGATGGTGTAGCTCTTGATGGTGCCAGAGCGGATAGCATAGAGCGATTTCAGTTCGTCTCCCGCTTTAAACAGCGTCTGCCCTTTCTGAATCGGCTTTTTGCGCTCGATGATATTATCAAGCTGATCGAGTTCATGCTCATTCAGGGTAAACGGGATACAGAGCTGGCTGATGCTGCAATCCTGGCAATGGATAGCACAACCGCCAGACTGAATGCGTCGTATAATTCGCTTTTCCGGGATCATAGGTTTGCTCAAGCCTTAATTGATATTGGTCAATTTTAACATCTTTTTGGTAAGTACGTAAGCCTGACAAACCCTCAATAAGGACAAGAGACGGCAACGTGTTGCCATCTTCTTGAAATTCCACAGCTTGATTATGGATTTTTAGCCTAACCGGAAGAAAATTAAGCACAAAAAGCCTGGGATCTACAGCAAGAGATACCCTTCGTGACGTAGTAACCACTCCTTACGCTGCACGCCACCGGCATAGCCGGTCATGGTGCCGTTACGGCCAATGACCCGATGGCAGGGCACCACAATGCTGACCGGATTAGAGCCATTGGCGGCACCCACCGCGCGTGCGGCGCCTGCGCGGCCTAGCTGCTCCGCGAGCTGGCCGTAATGCATGACCTGCCCGCACGGAATCGACCGCAGCGCCCGCCACACTTCGCGCTGAAAAGGGGTACCTGCCGTGGCGGTTGGCAGAGTGTCAATGATGCTGAGATCGCCTTCAAAATACGCCGCCAGCTTGTCGCTCAGCCCGCCCGGGTTGGTGGCGCTGATGCGTTCATAACCTTGTGCGCGGTAATGAATATCAAGCAGTTCCTCCATGCGGTCGCTGTGCTCTTCCCACTCAACGGCGCGCAGGCAGAACTGCTCGTCCGCGATCACCCACAGCGGCCCGAGCGGCGTCGCAATTTTATCTTCGAGTAATCTCAGCATTTTCAATCCTTTAATTTAGCCTCGGGTATATCCCCGGCCCAATCGGCAGGCCGACAAGATACCATGCCACCAGCATCACCAGCCATACCCCTAAAAAGATAAGCGGGTAGGGTAAAACCAGCGAATAGTAGGTACCCAGTCTGGCCTCGGGCTTATAGCGCTGCAGGAAGCCTAAAAACAGCGGAACGAAAGGTGAGACGGGCGCCAGCGGGATCACCGAGGAGTCCGCGATGCGGAACAGGATCTGGGCAAACGCCGGGTGGAACCCGAGCATCATAAACATCGGCACGAAGATCGGCGCCAGAATTGACCAGATGGCGGAGCCGCTGGCAATAAACATGCACAGCAGGGATGACAGCAGCGCCAGCCCGACAAACGCCGGTACGCCGCTTAATCCGGCAGCCTCCAGCGCGTCGGTCAGGCCCACGGCCATAAACTTGCCCATGTTGCTCCAGTTAAACATCGCCACAAACTGCGCCAGCGGGAATACCATCACGATAAAGCCCGCCATCTCTTTCATCGGCTCGATCATCAGCTGCGGCAGATCGCCCTGACGGCGGATTTTGCCGGTAGCGATACCGTAGGCGAGCGAAACGACAAAGAAGAAGAGAATAATCAGCGGCACGATGCCCTGAATAAACGGCGACGGCAGGACGGTATGCTTAACCGGATCGCGCAGTATGCCGTTTTCCGGTACCACCATCAGCGCCACCAGCGCGATAAACGCCAGCGAGACCAGCCCAGCCACGCGCAGGCCGAAGCGCTGCTCTTTGCTTAGCGTCTCCAGCTTTTCATCGCTACGGCCTTCCCATTTGCCCAGACGCGGCTCGACGATCTTATCGGTAATCAGCCCGCCGACAATCGTCAGGACAATCACCGAGCTGGCCATAAAGTACCAGTTGTCGATCACGCTGACGTGCATGGCCGCATCAATGGTTTTCGCCGCCTCCGTGCTGATGCCCGAGAGCAGCACGTCGGTGGTGACGATCAGCAGGTTGGCGGTAAACCCGCAGCCCACGCCCGCAATGGCCGACAGCAGACCCGCCACGGGATGGCGCCCGACGGCGAGGAAGATCAGCGCCCCCATAGGCGGCATAATCACCAGCGCGGCATCGGATGAAATGTGGCTGAAGAAGGCGATAAACAGCACCATGTAGCTGGCGTAGCGCGCGCTGACGTGGGACGCCATTTTTACCATCAGCGCGGGTAACAAGCCCACGCGTTCAGCCAGCCCGGCGCCCAGCACCAGCGCCAGAATGGCCCCCAGCGGAGCGAAACCGCTGAAGTTTTTGATGACGTTCGGTAAAAACCAGTGCAGCCCGTCAACGCTGAGCAGGTTTTTCACCGCCACCAGGCTGCCGTCTGCCGGGCTGCGCACGCTGACGTCAAAGGCCGAGAGCACGGCGGTGGCAACCATCAAAATCACAATCAGATAGATAAACAGCAGGAAAGGGTGCGGCACTTTATTGCCGATCCTTTCAACCCAGCCATAGAGCTTACCGGATGGGGAATGCGAAGGTATGGATGACATACTCATGGGCGTTCCTCGGGAGTGTTGTGTTGTTGTGTTGTGTTTTTTTATTTTAAAGGTGACGGTGTCACGCCCGGTGGGATCGGACACGCGTACGGTTTTTCTTCTATTTGTTGTTCGAACTCTTCACGGCATGTTTTCAGCAGGTCTGCATCCTGCAGCAGATTGAGCGCGGTTGCGCCCATCACTTTCCCGGCCAGCAGCATGCCTTTGTGGGCGATGGAGGTTCGTCCCTGCGACACCAGTTGCCAGGTGTGCAGCGGCGTGCCAACGGTAAAGCAGGGGCTGAAGCACTGGGCGACCGGCATTTTCCAGCTGACGTCACCCACGTCTGTTGAACCCGCCAGCACGTTATCGGTGATGGCATAGGGCGCGACTTCATCCACCAGCAGCGTCTCCTGATGGCGGCGGGCAAAGGCTTTGCCTGCTTCTCCCCCCGTGGCGGCAATGTTTTTCAGGCTGTTCTGCAGATCGTTTGGCGTCAGCGTGGCGCGGATTTCGCGGGCAAAGTCGCGCTCTTCATCGGTCCACTCCGGCGTGCCGTAGTGCTGCAACGCGCGGTACATCGCAGCCTCAAGCGTGCGGTTCGGCAGGTAGCTGGAGCAGGCTTTATCAAAGCGGCATTCGACGGTGGTTTCGGTCATCATTGCCGCGCCCTGGGCAATTTTTTCGATGCGTTGGTAGATCTGCTGCGCGTCGGCCATCTCCGGGGCGCGGATCAGGTACAGCACTTCAGCCTGCGCCTGCACCACGTTGGGCGAAATCCCACCGGTGTCGGTGATGGCGTAATGGACGCGCGCTTTCTCAATGATGTGCTCGTTAAGAAAGTTGGTCCCGGTGGTCATCAGCGTCACGGCGTCCAGCGCGCTGCGCCCTAAATGGGGCGAGTTGGCCGCATGCGCCGCCACGCCGTGAAAACGCCAGGCCGCCTGAATGTTGGCGAGCGTGCTGACGTTAAACATCCCGGCAAAGGCCTCCGGGTGCCAGGTGACGGCGGCATCAACGTCATCAAACAGACCTTCACGTACCATAAAGGTTTTCCCGGAACCGCCTTCCTCACCGGGACAGCCGTAAAAACGCACCGTTCCGCTGCCGCCGTGCTGCTCCAGCCAGCTTTTTACCGCCACCGCGCCCGCAAGCGCCGCGGTACCCAGCAGGTTATGCCCGCAGCCGTGGCCGTTCGCCCCCGGCGTGGCGGATTGCGCCGTCGCGCAGTGCGCCTGCTGGCTTAGCCCGGCCAGTGCGTCGTACTCGCCCAGCAGAGCGATAACCGGTTTTCCGCTGCCGAAGCTGGCGATAAACGCGTTGGGGATACCGCCTGCCTCGCGGGTCAGCGTAAAGCCCTCGGCTTCCAGCTCGTCAGCGAGCCGTCTGGAGGACCAGAACTCTTCAAAGCGAGTTTCGGGATGATCCCAAATTGCGTCGGCAATATCGGTTAACGTCTGACATCGCGTATCGATTGCATCGGCAATAAAAGCGTAGTTCTCCTGCATTACACACCTCGCGTCCACGGGAAATTGAGCGCAGTTCGCGCCAGCGTTTCAATGGCGACAGCCATGACCTGCTCATCGAAGTCGAATTTTTCGTTGTGATGTCCGGCGCTCAAATCCGTGCCGAACACCATATACGACGCCATGCCGCCGTTCTGCTGCACGCGGGCCATCATCAGCGTGGCGTCTTCAGAGCCTGCTGGCGCTTTCACCTTATCGATTGCGTGCACAATTCCGGAAACCTGGCTCGCCTGTTCACGCAGGTAATCAACCCAGGCCGGCGTCGGTGCGCTGGAGGTGGCGGCCCCCATCAGGCGCATCTCCGCGCTCACGCCATAGAGCGCGGCCGCGCCGGTAATGACAGCCTTCGCGCGTTCAAAGACATACTGGTTTATTGCTTCGCTTTCGCCGCGGGTTTCAACCTTAATCAGTGCATTTGCGGGCACCACGTTGCGGCCGCTACCCGCCTGCATCACGCCGACGTTGACGCGGGAAGCGCCTTCGCTGTGCGGGGCGATGCTGTGCAGGGCGAGGGCGGCCTGCGCGGCGGCAAGCAGGGCGTTACGTCCATCCTCCGGTTTGCCGCCCGCGTGTGCGGCAACGCCGGTAAAGTTCACGTCGAACTTGGTGGTAGCCATAAAGTTATCGCTGCCGCAGATCGCCGTTCCGGCGGGGACGCCGGTACCAATATGGATGGCGGTAAAATAGTCCACGCCGTCCAGCGCCCCGGCGGCGACCATGGCGCGCGCGCCGCGGGTGCCTTCTTCGGCAGGCTGGAAGATCAGCTTGACGGTACCGTTGAGCTGCGCTTCGTTCTGCTTAAGCACCTTTGCCAGCCCCAGGCCAATGGTGGTGTGGCCGTCGTGCGCGCAGGCGTGCATCATTCCCGCGTTGCAGGAGGCAAAACCGTCGCGGAACGGGCGATGGCTTTCGTCGAGCGCTTCGCTTAAATCAAGGGCATCCATGTCGACGCGAAACGCCAGCGTCGGGCCCGGTCGTCCGGTATTCAGGGTCGCCACAATGCCGGTAAATCCGCCTTCAAACGGTGCCAGCCATTTCTCAGGCGCGCCCTGTGACCGCGCACGGGCAAACTCTCGCGAAAGGGTAGCGTCATCGGGCAGCCCCATACGGCTTTCGGCATCGATCACGTCGCGACCCATCGCCAGTTCGTAGCCCAGGGAGTCAAGAATTTCCGCGACCTTTGCGGCGGTACGGAACTCTACCCAGCCGGATTCCGCAAAATGGTGAAAATCGCGACGCCATGCGATCAGCTGGGGGGCTAATGTCTGGATGTACTTCGCCAGTGTGTCCATATCTGTTCCTGTCATCATTAAAAAATGTGAACTGCTTCACGCTGTGATAGTTTTTACTTATCACTAACCGTTTTTTCACAGTTTTAACCGTTCAGGAATTACCCTCGCACATCCCTTTCCATTAAAGTAGATGACAGTTTCTTTACTCTGATAAACAACGGTTATCGGTTGGGCTATGTCATTTCAGATTAAATTCCATCAAATCCGGGCGTTTGTTGAAGTGGCGCGTCAGGGCAGCATTCGCGGTGCCAGCCGGACGCTGAATCTCTCGCAGCCGGCGCTGACCAAATCCATCAAAGAGCTGGAGGAGGGCATGGCGGCGCAGCTTTTTGTTCGCCGGAGTAAAGGCGTTGCGCTGACCGAGTGCGGGGAAGGGTTTTACCAGCGCGCCAGGCTGATTCTGGAAGAGCTGCGTGCGGCGCAGGATGACATTCGCCAGCGGCAGGGGGATCTGGCCGGGCAGATCAATATCGGGATGGGGGCCAGCGTGTCACGCAGCCTGATGCCCGCCGTCATCACCCGTTTTCACGCCCAGCACCCGCAGGTTAAAGTGCGAATTATGGAAGGGCAGCTGGTGTCGATGATCAATGAATTACGCCAGGGCGAACTGGACTTCACCATCAACACCTATTATCAGGGGCCTTACGACCATGAGTTTACGTTTGAAAAACTCTTCGAAAAACCGTTTGCGGTATTTTGCCGGGAAGGGCATCCGGCGACAGGGGCAACATCCATTAACGATCTGCTGCATTATAACTGGACAATGCCAACGCCGCGGGGAAGTTATTATAAACAATTAGAAGATCTATTTAGCCACCGCTCGCAAATACCGCGGATTGGCGTAGTGTGCGAAACCTTTTCTTCCTGCATTAGCCTTGTTGCACAAAGTGATTTTTTAAGTATCCTTCCGCAGGAGTTAGGCTGTGATCCGCTGCTGGCGCACCGTCTGGTCATTCTGCCGGTTGCCGAGTCGCTTCCAAAAGCCGCATATTATTTAATTCAGCGCCGGGATTCTCGTCAAACTCCGCTTGCCGAATCATTAATTACGCAATTCAGAAGGGAAGCGAGAAAAATAGTTTCAGGGTGAATGTCGCATAATAAAAAAACAGAGTCTGCCCGACATCAGACAGACCCTATAGTACACACAGCAGTGCGTCCTTTCGCAAGTCCTGGGTATTATATCCATGAGGCAGGTAAATTTAGTTATAACACCTTTCCCGAAAAATGAAAGGAAGGTGAATGACTGATTTTACAAAAATTTAACGCAAATCACCTATTTTACCGTTGATGGGGTTTTAGTTAAGTCAGGTTTAAGTGCATTTTATAATGACTATATATATTCATCGGGTTAATATTTATCTCGTGCCTCATCTTCTAAGGGTTATTGAGACACCTGTCTGGCGCAGGTATAGTACAAGCCCAGATGTAGCCGGAGGATTTCCATGAACCCTGACGACAAATCCCTTTTTCTTGACGCCATGGAGGATGTCCAGCCCCTGAAACGCTGCACCGATATCCACTGGCAGCAAAGCCGTAATACCCGGGCTCGCCAGGACATCGATACCGAACAGCTCGACAACTTTCTGACCCTGGGTTTCCTTGAGCTATTGCCGCTTGACGAGCCGCTGGCGTTCCAGCGCGAAGGCGTCCAGCAAGGCGTTATTGATAAGCTGCGTTCGGGTAAATACTCCCGACAGGCCAGCTTAAATCTGTTGCGTCAGCCCGCTGAACGCTGCCGCCAGATGCTGTATTCCTTTATTCGCCAGGCCAGTCGTGACGGATTACGTAACCTCATCATCATCCACGGGAAAGGGCGCGAGCAAAATTCGCATCCTAATGTGGTGCGTAGCTATCTGGCACGCTGGTTAACCGAGTTCGAGGAAGTGCAGGGGTTCTGCGTGGCGCTGCCGCATCACGGCGGCAGCGGGGCTTGCTATGTTTCCCTGCGAAAATCCGACGACGCGAAGCAGGAGAACTGGGAACGGCACGCCAAGCGCAGCCGTTAGCGGGCGATATCTTCGCCCGCCTGAGGCTTAGAAGGTTTCCCAGTTACTGTCGGGGGTGGCGTTAGCCGTTGCCGGACGCAGCAGTTGCGGCGTTTTAACGTCGGCCGGGCGTGGGGCGGTGGCGTTTGCTTTACCGTTCAGACGAAACGCGGCCACGGCCTGACGCAGCTGTTCGGACTGATCTTCCAGTGCCGCTGCCGCCGTGGCCGACTGCTGCACCAGCGCGGCGTTTTGCTGCGTCACGCTGTCCATCTGCGACACGGCCAGGCTCACCTGCTCAATTCCGCGGCTCTGTTCATCCGATGCGGACGAAATCTCGCCCATGATATCGGTGACGCGGGTGACGGCGGCGACAATCTCCTTCATAGTCGCGCCCGCTTCGCTGACCTGCTCAGAACCGGTGTTCACCCGGCTGACGGAGTTCTCAATAAGCCCTTTGATCTCTTTCGCCGCCTGCGCGCTGCGGCTGGCCAGCGTACGAACTTCACCGGCGACAACCGCAAACCCGCGGCCTTGCTCGCCTGCGCGTGCGGCTTCCACCGCGGCGTTAAGCGCCAGAATGTTGGTCTGGAATGCAATGCTGTCAATCACGCCGGTAATATGAGCGATTTGCTGCGAACTGTCGGCAATTTCGTTCATGGTGCGCACCACGTTATCCACGACGTGGCCGCCGCGAGCCGCTGTTTCAGAGGCATTCTTCGCCAGCAGCGTCGCCTGACGGGCGTTATCGGAGTTCTGTTTAACCGTTGCGGTCAGCTCTTCCATGCTGGCGGCTGTCTCTTCGAGCGAGGAGGCCTGCTCTTCGGTGCGGGCGGAGAGATCGTTGCTCCCTGCGGCAATTTCACCCGCGCCGGTGTAGATGGAGTCGGTGCTGCCGCGTACGGCGCTGACGGTCGTCACCAGCGACTGCTGCATCTCGTGCAGGCCAGCCGCCAGTTGACCCATCTCATTGCGGCCAGAGAGGGTGATATCCTGTGTCAGATCGCCTCCCGCAATGGCGCGAATATGGTTCATGATGGCGTTGAGCGGTTTTAACAGCAGGTGCTGTAAACCCTGCCAGATCACCACCAGCACGGCGATAACGGCCAGGAAAATGGCTGCCAGCGTCCACTGCATCTGCGTGAAGCTGCTTTGGTTCTCTTCGGTTGCCGCCTTCAGCAGCGTGTTGTTCTCGGCGCGCCAGCGGTTATAGACCGCTTCCATGTCGTCCTGGGCCTGCTGAGCGTCCAGATCGCCATAGGCCTGGTAGTTGTCGGCACGCAGATACTCAATCGACAAACGCATCACCTCGTGCATCTGATTCCATGACTTCTGCATCTCGTCGGTTAACGCCGCATTCTGGCCGTTAACCTGCGGCATTTTCTGCCATTCTTTGTTATAGGCTTCAGCTTTAGCCAGCGAGTCGCCTGCGGTGCCGAGCAGTTTGTTAATCGCGGCAAGGGATGCCGGGTCGCGCTGGTTCTTCAGGTAGCGGATTGCCACGCGGGTGACGGTAACGCGCGTTTTCACCAGCGTGTTCACGCTGTCGCTCAGGCTTTCCTGCTGGGCATTCAGCACGCCGGAGTTCTGGAAGTTATGGCGATCGTTGCTGACGGCAGAGTAGAACAACCCTCCCGTGACAACTTGCAGCAGACAGAATATGGTGAGGGCAAAGATAATTCCGGTAATCACGTGCAGATTTTTCAGCATAGCGGTCGTCCGTTAGAAAAGATGCAGAGGTACACCCATACTATCGTCGTATAGAATTTAAACTTTAATTTAACTCGCGCTTAACTTAGGGCTTCGGTCAGGAACCTGTTGTAAATCCGGATCATTTTATGAGGAAGGTTAACATGAGCAGCATTGATAAAAGCGGGACGTACGCGCTCGGAACGCGAACGGTGAAACGACTGGGCTACGGGGCAATGCAGCTTGCCGGGCCGGGCGTATTTGGCCCGCCGAAGGATAAACAGGCCGCGCTGGACGTGCTGCGCGAAGCCGTGGCGGCGGGTGTGAATCATATCGATACCAGCGATTTTTACGGCCCGCATGTGACGAACCAGCTGATCCGCGAGGCGCTTCATCCTTACCGGGACGATCTTACCCTCGTCACCAAGATCGGTGCCCGTCGCGATGACAAAGGGGCCTGGCTGCCGGCCTTTTCCGCGCAGGAGCTGACCCAGGCGGTGCATGACAACCTGCGCAACCTGAAGCTGGACGTGCTGGACGTGGTGAACCTGCGGATCATGTTTAGCGCACACGGCCCGGCAGAAGGATCGATTGCTGAACCGCTTTCCACCCTCGCAGAATTACAGCAGCAGGGGCTGGTACGTCACATTGGCCTGAGCAACGTCACGGCCACGCAGGTGGCGGAAGCGCGGAAGATGGTGCAGGTCGTCTGCGTGCAGAACATGTACAACATTGTGAACCGCGGCGACGATGCGCTGGTGGATTTACTGGCGCAGCAGGGGATTGCGTATGTGCCGTTCTTCCCGTTGGGAGGCTTCACGCCACTGCAGTCCACCGGCCTGCAGGCCGTCGCGGATTCCCTGGGCGCAACGGCGATGCAGGTTGCGCTGGCATGGCTGCTGCAACGGTCGCCGAACATCCTGCTGATCCCCGGCACGTCATCCGTGGCGCATCTGCGGCAAAACCTCGCGGCGGGAGAGGTGCAATTGCCGCCTGAAGCACTTGAAAAACTGAATGCGCTGATGGGTTAATCACAGCATGGGCAAAGCCGGAAGGACACTTCCAGGCTTTGCCTGCTCAGACTCCGCATTGACTTTTTTGTCTGTGAAGCGCTAACGCTTCTGCCACAATTTCCTGCTTGCTTTTTCGCGTCTCAAAGGCGGTGATTCTGATGTATTCCATCAGGTCAGGCTCAATGCGGGCGCTCAACATCCTGAGATCGGCCTCCTTTGCTAAACCGCGGGCAATTCGCTTGTCGGGATAGTCACGGGCTGGCATAGAAAACGTCCTCCAAAAATCTTGATAATTCGTGCCCTAAAATATGCGTTATTCTGATGTTTAAGTCAATTAATAGTGTTTCTATAGTGATTTAATGATCTTTTTTCACATGAAGTGATTTTAAAGTGTTGGTTGTTGACTTTTTTATGACTTTTGGTTGGCCCGTCTGCGATCGCCAGCAGGAGAGGTTGCTAAATTAAATCCGCTCAAACTTCAACGCGTTTGCGGTCTTTGTCGGAAATGACCTTGATCCTGTGCCGTAATCCGTAATACTGTGTTTATATACAGTATCTAGCGGGAAAGGCATTTATGGACACTCTCTTTTCTTATCATCCAAAGCAACTTATTGAATTACCTTTATATCTTGAGCGTGTTGCCTGTGGCTTTCCAAGCCCTGCGCAGGATTATGTGGAGGATCGTCTCGATCTTAACCGGCTGGCGGTCAGGCACCCCAGTGCGACCTACTTTATCAAAGTGAGCGGGGACTCCATGATCGGCGCAGGGATTAGCGACGGCGATCTGCTGGTGGTAGACCGCTCGTTAAATGCCGAACACGGGGACATTGTTGTGGCGTCGGTCGGCGGCGAGTTTACGGTGAAAGAGCTACAGACCCGCCCGGTTCTGCGGCTGCTGCCGCGTAATGCCCGCTATCAGCCGATCGCCTTTCAGTCCGAAGAGGAGCTGCAAATCTTCGGTGTCGTCACTCATACGCTCAAAACGCATAAACATGTTCGCGCTGGTTGATGTGAATAGCTTCTATGCCTCCTGCGAGAGGGTGTTTCGCCCCGATCTGGTGGGTAAGCCCATCGTGGTGGTGTCCAATAACGACGGCTGTATTATTTCGCTGTCGCGGGAGGCAAAGCAGTTCGGCATAAAAATGGGGGAGCCCTATTTTAAATTCAAAGAGAAGGGGTATCCGTCGCGGGTTTACGTCTTTAGCTCCAACTATGCGCTGTATGCCGATCTCAGCAGCCGGGTGATGCAGACGCTGACCGATCTCGCGCCGGCCATTGAGATCTACTCCATCGATGAAGCATTTGTGAACGTTTCGGGTGTCAGCAACTGCATCTCGCTGGAAGCATTCGGTCATCAGATGCGTACGCAGGTCTTTAAAAACACAGGCTTAAGCGTGGGCGTCGGGATTGCGCCGACTAAAACGCTGGCGAAGCTGGCCAACTATGCGGCGAAGCGGTGGTCAGCCACCGGTGGCGTGGTCGATCTCTCGGATCGTGGACGGCAGCGTAAGCTGCTGGCAAAGGTTCCGGTGGAGGAGGTGTGGGGCGTAGGACGACGTATCACGAAAAAGCTTAACGCGATGGGGATAACCACGGCGCTGGAGCTGGCGGAAGCGTCATCCTGGGTCATCCGCAAACATTTTAACGTGGTAATGGAGCGCACGGCGCGCGAGCTTCGAGGTGAGCCCTGCCTCGATCTGGAAGAGTTTACTCCCACGAAGCAGCAAATTATCTGTAGTCGTTCGTTTGGACACCGTATTACGCAGTACGAGGAGATGCATCAGGCCATTTGCGCCTATGCAGAACGTGCTGCGGAAAAACTGCGTGGCGAGCATCAGTATTGCCGCTTCATCAGCGTGTTTGTGCGCACCAGCCCGCATGCCGACAACGAAATTTATTACGGCAACCAGGCTTCCGTCACCCTGATGACGCCCACCAATGATTCGCGCGATATCATCCGTGCCGCCACTGAGGCGCTGGGGCGTATCTGGCTTGACGGATATCGCTATATGAAAGCGGGGGTGATGCTGGCAGACTTTTTCAGCAGCGGCGTTGCCCAGCTGAATTTGTTTGACGATAACCGCCCGAGCGCCAACAGCGCCGCGCTGATGGAAACCATCGACAGCTTAAATCATTCCGGCAAAGGGAAAATATGGTTTGCCGGGCAGGGGATTGAGAAAGCCTGGGCGATGAAGCGGGAGATGCTGTCACCGGCCTATACGACGCGGTACGCGGATTTACCGGTGGCGAGGTAAAAGGCGGCTATGTGTGACAAAGAGCCGAAGACGGTTTACGGACGCCGCTCCTGTGCAGCGTCCATAGCATCAGGGTTAAGGGCTTACTCAACCGTTAATGTATCGACAACCTCAGCCACGCTTCTCACGCTGCGGATACTTCCTATCCCCGTGCCGAGCGAGATATAACCTTCATCGGTGTTATCTTCTAGCATGCCCAGGCGCAGGCCCCGCAATCCTCCCATCGCCTTGCCCAGCGCTTCATTGCTTGCGCCAGCTTTATCCATCGCCGCCAGTTTTTCCGCCAGCTTGCCGGGGAGAGAACGATAGTAGTGAGGGACGGTGCGGAAAAGCAGCAGGTCCAGGCCGTTGGCGGCAACAATTTTCTCTTTGACCTCCTGCGGCACGCGGCTTTCTACGGTACTGATAAAGACCGAACCGGCAAACACGCCTTCCGCACCTAACGCATGCGCCGCTCTGGCGGTGCGGCGATCGGTAATACCGCCCGCCGCCATCACCGGAACATGCTTCACGGCATCGGCAATCAGCGGCACGATGGAAAAGGTACCCAGCGCCGTTGCGGGTAGCGTCCCACCCTCGTCAAAACCGGTGGCGACGATAATGTCTGCCCCCATTTCTTCAGCCAGAAGGGTGTTCTCCGGCGTGGGATTGATGTCGCGGTAGATAATGGCGATACCCGCCTCTTTTAACTCATTGAACAGCGCAGGAATAATGCTGCCTTCACCATAGCCCGTATACACCACGGCCCTGACGCCTTCCTCTTTTATCACCTTAAGAATTGGCCCGGTCCAGACGTCATTAACGGCGGTGGGGATCAGGTTCACGCCGAAGGGTTTTTCGGTCAGCCGTTTGGTTTTGCGAATTTCTTCCCGCATTTTTTCGGCGGTTTCTTCCGGCGTGGAGACCGCGGTATCGGCAGTTAACCCTGCGTTGGGGCCGAGCACGCCGAGTCCTCCTGCATTGCTGACCGCGGCCACTAAACGGGCATCAGTAAGCCAGGATAACGGTCCCTGAATAACAGGCTTTTCGATCCCCAGGATCTGACAGATACGGTTATTTTTCATAGCAGAACATTCCTCACGTTTGAATGGAGGAGAGTGTAGGGCGGAAGATTGTTAGGAAAAATAGCCAAAAAGATTCATCACTGTTATAAAATAAGTAACAATCCTGACATTCCTGTGACGGCAAAAGAGACAACCAATGCAACTAAATCTCTTTGAATCAATTAGAGTTTTCATTGAAATTGTCGAGTCGGGCAGCCTGACCCAGGCGGCGGAAAATCTGCAGATCCACCGTCCGGCGGTCACCAAAGCGTTACAGCATCTGGAGCAGCACAGCGGCACGCGTTTGCTGCAGAGAACAACGCGGCGGATTAGCCTGACGCCGGACGGCGAGGCGTTTTATCGCCGAAGTAAACCCCTGCTGGCGCAGGCGGACGATTTACTGGAGTCGTTTGGCACTGGCCGGGCAATACACGGTCAGTTGCGGGTGGATATGCCCATCGCTTTTGCGGCGCTGAGGGTCATACCCAACCTGCCGGATTTTTATCGGCAGCATCCTGAAATCGACATCATACTGAGCAGCTCTGACCGCCGTCGGGATATGCTACGCGATGGCCTGGACTGCGTGCTGCGAGTGGGGGAGCTGGACGATGGTGACTATGTCGCGCGCAAAATCGGGAACATAAAAATCACGACCTGTGCCAGCCCGGCCTGGCTGGCAAAACACGGTACGCCAGAAACGCTGGATGATTTATACAAACATCAGGCCATCAACTGGATTAATAACAACAGCAGAAAAATTCAACCCTGGACGTTTACTACGCCAGAAGGCATTGCGGAAATAACGCTGCCCGGCAAGCTGGTCGTGGATAACTCCGAAGCCTACATTGCGGCGGGCCTGGCCGGGTTAGGGTTAATACAGGGGATGAATCTTTTTCTGCAGCCCTATATTGACCGCGGCCAACTGGTTGAAGTGTTACCGGAGCATCGCTCCCCGGATCGTAAATTGTCGCTTCTCTATCCACACCGCCATCTCTCCCGCAAGGTGCGGGCCTTTACCGAGTGGCTGGAAAGTTTAGTGTAAAACCGCCACCGGAGAGGAGCCGCCAGTTCATGACACCGCGCGTCAGTCTGTTCCATGGCATTCAGCAGGCGAGGCGTGGGTTCGTTTGCGCAGTTTAGCCGCAGCAGCTGACGGAGGTTGAGATCCCCCGGATCCTGAGGAACCGTTTTGCGCTGACTGCTGTGTAATCTGCCGGGTAACGATTGAGCCTCAGCTCACCTTTCTTCTGCGGCTTTGCGCTGAGTCCCCCCACTGTAACAGCAGGCTAAACGACGCGGGTAATACGGTCAGCGTTACCAGCGTCGCGACCAGCAGCCCGCCGATAATCGCATAGGCCATTGGCCCCCAGAATACCTGATGAGAGATCGGGATCATGCCCAGAATGGCGGCGCAGGCGGTCAGACAGATGGGTCTGGCCCGATGCTCCGCGGCCGCCACAATCGCGGCATCGTTTGCCATCCCTTGAGCAAGATTACTGTCTACCTCGCTAATCAGTATCACCGCGTTACGCACGATCATCCCCGCCAGGGCGATGACGCCCAGCAGCGCGACAAATCCCATCGGCGTGCCGCCGGGCAGCATAGCCAGCACGATCCCCGGTAAACCAAACGGGGCCATCAGAAGCGCCAGCAGCATCCGGGAATATCGGCGCAACTGAAGCATCAGCAGCATCAACATGATGACAAGCGTCACCGGAAGAACGCTAAAAACGGAGCTGTTCCCCTTATCTGATTCGGCAACCGCGCCGCCTTCTTCTATGCTGTAACCGGCAGGCAGCTCCGCGCGCAGCGTGTCGATCGCCGGACGCAGCGCCGCCGATACCGCTTCGGCCCTCAGCCCCGGCGCGAGGTCAGTTTGCACCGTAATAAAAGGCAACCGCTGTCGACGCCAGATGACCGGATCGTCCACGCTCCAGTCCAGCGTCGCGACGGCGCTGAGCGGAATTTTTTTACCGTCATTCCCCTGAACGGTCAGCGAGGAGAGAGTGGCGGTGCTGTGACGTTCATTGTCCGTGGCCCGCAGTACCACGTCGACAAGGCGATCGTTATCCCTGACCGAGGTGACAACGCTGCCGGACCAGAGGGTATTCAAGGTGCGGGCGAGAGCTTCTGACGATATTCCTGCCGCCCTGGCCGCCGTCTGATTCACCTTCAGAGTAATGATCCTCTCCGGCTCTCCGGCCGTCTGGTTAACCTCGCGCGACAGCGGCGATTGGCCAATCGCGTCGGCCAGACGGTTCGCAAGCACCCGGACCTGCAGGTAATCAGGCCCGCTCACCCGGTATTTGATTGGCCAGCCGACGGGCGGCCCAAGCTCCAGGGGCGACACGCGCGTGATGATGTCGCTAAACTGCGCCGCCAGCAGCCTGTTCAACTGCCCATGCAGACGATCCCGCGCCTGAAGATCCTTCGCCACCACCACAATCTGGGCGATGTTTTCATTTTCCAGCAGCACGTCCATCGGCAGGTAAAAACGGATGGCTCCTGACCCGACGTACGTCGAGTAGCGCTCGATATTGCTGTTGCCGGCCAGCGCGTGTTCCAGCTTTTCCACCTCTCTTAACGTTTCGGGCTGCGACGCGTTGGCCGGAAGCGTCAGGCTGACCAGCAGCTCAGGCCGGTCCGACGCGGGGAAGAACTCACCCTGCATAAACGTCGTGCCGTACACGGACAGCCCCAGCGCGGAAAGTGCAATCAGCACGGTGGCGAGCCGGTGACGTAGCGCCAGCCCTAAAAGCCGCCCGTACCCGCGCGCGATCCTTCCAGGGCCTGCCGCGCGATGTCTGACCTTCTCCGGTAGCAGCCACGTGCCCGTCAGCGGCGAAAACAGGATCGCGACAACCCAGGAGCAGAGCAGGGCAATCAGCACTACCGCAAACAGGGAAAAACAATATTCACCGGCGCTGGAGGCCGCAAAACCAACGGGAATAAACCCGGCAATCATCACCAGGGTTCCGGTGAGCATCGGGAAGGCCGTCGTTTTGAATGCATGGGTGGCCGCATGCCGACGGGAATCCCCGGCTTCCAGTCGGGAGACCATCGTTTCGACGGCGATCATGGCGTCATCCACCAGCAGACCCAGCGCAATGATCAGCGCCCCAAGCGAGATACGCTGAAGCCCGATGCCGGCGAGCATCATGCCGGCAAACGTCATGGCGAGCACCAGCGGAATGGCCGCAGCCACCACCAGCCCCGCCCGCAAACCCAGCGAGACAAATGAAACCGCCAGCACGATAACAACAGCTTCAATAAGCACCCGGACAAAACCACTTACCGCGTCACTGACCACCGCCGACTGATCGGCAACTTTCACCATCTCAATACCGTGCGGCAGCCCGGCGCTGAGGACTGTCATTCTGGCGTTCAGCGCGGCGCCAAAACGCAGCATGTTGCCCGTTGGCGCCATTGACACCGCCAGCCCGATGGCCGGTTTGCCGTTTACCCGGTACGCGGGGGCCGGCGGCTCGGCGGCTTCCCGGGTGACGGTGGCGATATCGGTCAGCGGAATATAGCGATTGTTAATGTGCAGCGTGACGGCGCGTAAACTCTCTTCGGACGTGAGCGCCCCGCTGACCTTGATCGCGATGTTCTCCTGCCCGGTACGCATAACGCCAGCCGGGACAACCGCGTTTTGCGCCCGCAGCGCATCGGCGACCGCCTGAATATCCAGTCCCATACCCGCCAGACGGGCCGGAGAAAAGGCGAGAACCATCTGATCCTGCTGTTCGCCCAGCAGGGTGGTTTTGCCGATATCTGGCAAGGAGGCGAGCTCACGACGTATTGTCTCAACGCGATCCCGCACTTCCCGTAAGGTGTAGCCGTCGGGAATAAAGCCGTAAATCGTGCCGAACGTATCGTCAAATTCGTCGTTCACGGCCGGGCCCTGAACGCCTTCCGGTAAAGACGGCGCGATGTCCTGCATTTTTTTGCGGACCTGATACCAGATGTCCTGCACCTTTTGCGGCGGGGTATTGTCACGGAGATTCACATGGATAACCACGCTCCCGGCGCGGGTTTCACTTTCGAGATAATCAAGCCAGGGCGTTTCCTGCAGCTTTTTTTCAAGCGTATCGGTCAGCAGACGGGTGGTGTCCGTTACGGACGCGCCCGGCCACTGCGCGGAGACGACCGCCGTTTTAATGGTAAAAACCGGATCTTCATTACGCGGCAGTTTTTCATAGCAGAACACGCCCATCGCCACGATCAGCAGCATGAAGAAACTGACCATCTGCTGATGGTTAAGCGCCCATGCGGACAGGTTAAATTTCGCTTCCGGTTTCGTGTTCATGGCTGAACCTCCCCGGGTACCACCGGCTCTCCGGAACGGAGTTTGCTCACGCCAGCCGTAATCACCCGGTCGCCTGGCTCAAGGCCGGAGGCGATAATCACCGAGGAGGCCGTATAGCAGGCAGGCACCACCGCGCGCAGCTGCGCCTGCGAATGCGGGTTGATCACGAACACCGCCGGTCTATCTCCTGTTCGGCTCAGCGCCGATGCGGGAATGACGTAACCTCGCGGGCCAGTCGAGGGCAGGGTGACGGTGACGCTGGCACCCAGCGCTATCGCCGCTGGCGGGTTTATCAGGGTGGCTCTGACGCGCCAGGTGCGGGTCTGAGGATCGGCCTGCGGGGTGATATCCCGCAGCACGGCAGATGCCTGTACCGACGGATCGCTGAGCAGGGAAACCCGCAATTCCGCCTTATCCAGCGGCGGTATCGCATCGGGCGTGGCGATATCAAACGCTACGTCGCGGGCTTCGCCGGTTGCCAGCGTAAGCACCGTCTGTCCCGCGCTGACAACCTGGCCCGCAGAGGCGCTCACCTCGGTGATCGTGCCGGTTTGTGGAGCGATAAGGCGCGTCCAGCCAAGGCTTTCGCGGGCGTTACGCCACGCGGCCTCGCTGCTTTTTAATCGCGCGCGGGCGACAAGCCAGTCCGCGCGGGCGCTGTCGAGTTGCGTGCGGGCTATTGCGCCCGTCGGCATGAGCTTTTGCATTCGGCTGACGTTAAGCGCGGCAACCTGCGCTGAGGCTGTGGCCCCTTCATAGTCGGCCGTTGCGCTGTCGAGCTGATTTTGTCCGGTGGTATTTTCAAGTGTGGCCAGCAGCTGTCCGGCATTAACCCGATCGCCAATATCAACGCTGCGCGTCAGTATTCGCCCCCCGGTTTGAAAGCTCAGCGTCGTTTCATCGTGGGCATGGATCTCACCGGTCCTTTCCAGCGCGGGGAGGGTTTGGGCTGTACGTACGACGACGTAGCGCACCGTACGCACTGGGGCAGGCTTATTTTCCTGTTTGTCACCGCAGCCGGTGAGCGGAAAAATCACCAGCGCGAGCAGGACCAGAGGGAGAAAATTTACCCAGGGAAGAGTGCGCGCCACGCCGTACAGATGGTGCAGGCAGTGGCGGAGGGAGAGAACAAATTCGTCTGACATAACGCCGCTCCATAAAGATGAGGGCGTTATTAAATGCGCGCTACGTCGAGAAAGATTCGATGTTCTGTCAAGGGTTTATCAAGAGTGGATATTTTCATTACCGGACGGCTGCCAGGGTAACAAAATACGCACAGCAAGGCCGCCCGTTTCCGGTAATGAGGCCTCGATCGTGCCCCCATGTGCCTGACAAATCGCCCGGGCGATAGACAAACCGAGGCCGCTGCCGCCGGAATGCCGCGCGCGGGACTGCTCCTCACGGCTAAAGCGCTTAAACATGTCCGGTAAGAACTGGGGGGATACGCCCGGTCCGTCATCGTGAAATTCAATGGCGTAATGCCCGCTGGCGTAGTGCAGCGCCACCTCAAGATGGCCGCCTTCGCGCCCGTAGCGTAGTGCATTTTCCATAAGGATAGTAAATACCTGCCCCATGCGGAACGCATCGCCTCTGAACGGGCACGTACGCGGGTTACGCAGCGTAATCGTAAAATGATGCGCTTCGGCCTGCGGCATGATCCAGGCCGCCCGCTCCTGAATAAGCTCATCCAGAGAAAAGGCCTGCTCTTCCAGAACCAGATTTCCCGCGTCCGCTAACGAGAGAAGGTGAAGCTCATCGGTCAGGCGATTAAGATGCTGAAGCTGTTTCATCACCATTTCCAGCTGCATCGGGCTGGCATCAAACACACCGTCCAACATGCCCTGCAGACGACCAATGGCGGCCGTCAGGGGCGAACGCAGCTCGTGCGCCATCGCGACGTGCGAGGCGCGGAGCTCTTTTTCATAGCGGGCGAGTTGCCCCGTCATGGAGTTAAAGTCGTTTGCAAAGCTGACCATTTCCGCTGGCGCATCCTTGACCAGTTCAGCCTGACGGCCAAACTGCCCGTCGGCGACATCTTTGGCGGCATCGCGAAGACGGCTGAACTGCAGCGCCAGCGGTCGGGCGTGTTTTAACCCCATCACCACAATAAACGGGATCATCACCAGCACCAGCAGGGCCACCGTAACCCAGTCCGCAGAGGCGATGGATGGCGTGGAATAACTCAGCCCCCACCAGGTATCCACAATGCTGTGGAAGCGGGCCGGATCGGCCTGTGGGTTCTGGCTGAGCGTCAGAAATTCCTGCCGGACCGCCGCTGGCATTCTGCCCATTATCCAGTAGTTCTGTACCGCATAACGTAGCCACATGCAGGTGGCAATGACAATCACGCTGCCGATGGCCAGTGCCAGGATACGCGCGCAAATCCAGCGCCAGAGAGAGGAGTGCCGGTTTTTTATCATGGTTGTCTGAACCTGTATCCCACGCCGCGAACGTTAATCAACACGCCGGAAATACCCGCCGCTTCGAGTTTTTTACGCAGGTTATAAATATGGGTGTCCACCACGCGCTCCAGCGCCTCGCTTTCCGGCAGACAGTGTTCCAGCAGGTACTGACGGGAAAAGGGGCGTGCGGGAGAACGCAGCAGCGTTGCCAGAAGCGAGAATTCCGTTGGCGTAAGATCGAGCATCACGGGCGCGTCGCCGCCGTTATCCACGCTCGCCACAATGGCGGCCACATCCACCTCCAGCGTTTGCCAGCGAAGGATCTCGTCGTCTGTCTCTTTTTTACTGCTGCGTCGCAGCACCGCCTGTACGCGAGCCACGACTTCTCCCGGATGATAGGGTTTCACAACATAATCATCGGCACCGTACCGCAGGGCACCAATGCGATCGGGGGTGTCGCCCATGGCGGTGACCATGATCACCGGTACATCGCTTTTACGACGCAGTCCGGCCAGCACTTCGGTGCCGTTAAGCCCGGGCAGCATCACGTCCAGCAGGATGAGGTCGGGTTTCCACCGCTGCGCCATATCCAGCCCGGAAAGACCGTCTCCGGTAATGGTGACATCGTAATTTTCACGACGTAAATAGGCTTCAAGCACGCCAGCCGCATCGGCGTCATCTTCAATAATCAGCACTCTTCTGGACAACATCCGTTCACCTTGACCGTTTCTTAACACTATCCCGACGATTCATTGATTTAGCCAAACCATACTGCGCCAACATTGTGTGGCAGACCCTGAATCAGCAGACGCCAGCGTCTGCGTGGAGAACAGTATGATAGCGATAAAAAAAAGCCTGTATATGACCGTTCCGTTTCTGATGGCCGTTGCCTCAGGTGTGCAGGCGGATGATGACGCCGCTTCCGGCTCTTTAACCGTCGGGCTGGGCGGTCACTATGCCCCCCGTTATTCAGGCTCAGACAAGCAGGTGTGGCAGGTGGTTCCTGTGCTGCAGGGGCGCAAGGGTGCTTTCTTTATTGATGCACAAAAAGGAGTGGGATATGACCTGCAAAACGACAGCGGTTGGTACCTGGAACATACGCTGGGTTACGACCTCGGGAGGGCAGAGAAAAATTCTGGCTGGCGTGAGGGCGCAAACAATCTGAAAGGGATGGGGGACATTGATGCCACCCTGAATACCGGCCTGGCCGTCGGCTGGCAGGCTGCGTCCTGGCTAAGCGTTGAGGGTAAGGCGACGCTACCGTTAACGGACAGCCAGGGCGTAAGTTATCAGGCGTCCGTTACGTTGATTCCCCTACAAAACAGCGAGGACACGATCGCCCTTCAGTCTGCGGCTCTGTTTGGCGACAGCCGTTATCTGAATACCTGGTATGGGGTCAGCGAGCAGCAGAGCCGCCGCACCGGCTATCGCCGCTATTCAGCGCCGGGGGGATTTTATGGCGTCGACACCAGCCTGACCTGGAGCCATCAGTTCGATGCTCACTGGGGAACGGTCCTGAGCGCGGACTATACCTGGCTTGGCGACCATGCGAATGAAAGCCCAATAGTGATGCGGCGCAATGAGGGGTCTGCAACCGCAGCTATCACCTGGACATTTTAAAATCGCGGAGCACGAGCGGACGAGAAGATTATTTCTTCTTATCCATCATCGCTTTTAAATCGGCAAACGGGTTAAACGTGGCGACACCCACGTCTTTTTGCGCGTCTTCACCGGCGACCACGGTGGTGCCGTACTGATCCGCTTCGGTGTATTTCGAATGCTCGTGATCGTGGCAAAACAGGCACAACAGCTCCCAGTTGCTGCCATCTTCCGGGTTGTTAGTATGGTCATGATCGATATGGTGAACCGTCAATTCACGCAGGTTGGAATAGACGAACTCCCGCGAGCAGCGTCCGCAGACCCAGGGATAGATTTTTAATGCTTTCTCGCGATAGCCGCTTTCCAGTCGCGCGTAGTTTTTAGGGATCAGAGCCATTGCCGGTTTTACCTGCCATGAAAAAAGTGGGGGATATTATATCCATTATGGAGCGGAATGACGAACCCCGCTATTCCGTCAATTTATTTGATGCTTTCCGTTAAATAAACGGCATTTATTCTTACCGGGTAATGCGTAAAGTGGACAGAACGCAACGCATTATCAGGACACAGGGTTATGAAAAAGATCGGGTTTTTATCGTTTGGTCACTGGACGCCTTCTCCGCAGTCCGGAACGCGCTCGGCGGCAGACACGCTGCTGCAGTCCATCGACCTGGCCGTGGCCGCTGAAGAGCTGGGCGCGGACGGCGCCTATTTCCGCGTGCACCACTTCGCCCGTCAGCTTAGCTCGCCGTTCCCTCTGCTGGCGGCAATAGGCGCGAAAACGAAAACCATTGAAATCGGTACGGGCGTGATTGATATGCGCTATGAAAACCCGATGTATATGGCCGAGGATGCGGGCGCGGCAGATCTGATCTCCGGCGGCCGTTTGCAGCTTGGCATCAGCCGCGGCTCCCCGGAGCAGGTCATTGATGGATGGCGTCATTTCGGCTATGTCCCGCAGGAAGGAGAAAACGAAGCGGACATGGCGCGCCGTCATACCGAGGTGCTGCTTGAGGTGCTGCGCGGCGAAGGGTTTGCAAAGCCGAATCCACAGCCGATGTTCCCCAATCCGCCTGGGCTGCTGCGCCTGGAACCGTATTCTGAAGGGCTGCGGGAGCGTATCTGGTGGGGCGCCGGTTCAAATGCGACGGCGGTATGGGCCGCGAAGCTCGGCATGAACCTGCAAAGCTCAACCCTGAAAGACGATGAAACCGGTGAGCCGTTCCATATTCAGCAGGCAAAACAGATCCGCGCCTATCGTCAGGCCTGGAAAGAGGCAGGGCATGCGCGCGAGCCGCGCGTCTCGGTCAGCCGCAGTATTTTTGCCCTGATGGACGATCGTGACCGTATGTACTTCGGCGCCAGCCGCAACGACAGCGATAGCGTAGGGTATCTTGATGAGAAAACGCGCGCGATCTTTGGGCGCAGCTATGCCGCAGAGCCTGACAGGCTGATTGAACAGCTGAAAAAGGACGAGGCGATTGCCGAGGCGGATACGCTCTTACTGACCGTACCGAACCAGCTGGGCGTGGATTATAATGCGCACGTGATTGAGTCTATTCTCAAACATGTCGCACCGGCAATGGGCTGGCGCGATTAAGTATTCCGCCGTCAGCCTTGAGATCGTAATGGAAAATCTGGCCCTCTGGTATCGCCGTTTTGGCGAGCCAGAATCTGTTCTGCAACCTGAAACCGCGCCGCCGGGCGCGCTTGCGCCGGGATACCTCCGCGTGCAAATGCTGTATGCGCCGGTGAACGCGTCCGATCTCATTCCCATTACCGGCGCTTACCGCCACAGAACCCCGCTGCCCGCCGTCGCGGGGTATGAAGGCGTCGGCGTTGTCATTCAGGCGCCCGCGTCTTTTGCATATCTGCAGGGTAAACGCGTTCTGCCGCTGCGCGGGCAGGGCACCTGGCAGCGCTATGCGGATTGCCCGGCAGAGTATGCGATACCCGTGCCGGATGATGTCGATTCACGCCTGGCCGCGCGGGCCTATATCAACCCGCTGGCGGCGCAGATGATGTTGAGCCACTATCCACCGCGGGGAAAGCGGGTGCTGCTCACGGCCGCCGGTTCGGATTGCGCTATTCTGCTCGGGCAGTGGGCGCGTCTGGCGGAGGCAGAGGCGGTGTACGGTATTCATCGTTCGCCCGTTCACGCTGAACGGCTGGCGGCGATGGGGATCGTTCCTGTCGCACAGCATGACATGCAGCGGATTCTCTCCGTTGCCGCGCGTGCCGACGTCGTTTACGATGCAACCGGCGGGGCGCTGGCGGAAGCGATCCTGAGCGTGCTGCCGGAGCAGGGCATATTTGTCTGCTACGGGCTGCTCTCCGGGCAGACCTTCCGCCAGCAACGGCCCCTGCCGCGCGTGGCGTGGTTCCATATTCGTAACTATCTGGATGGGCTCAGCGCAGAGGCGTGGCGCGCGGAGTTCGATCAAATCTGGCCCCGGATGCGCGCCAGTGAATACAGCCCCGGAACGGTGTACCCTCTGACGGACTGGCAGAGGGCACTCAGGGCTTACCGTGAAGGAGGAAGGGCAAGCAAGCCCCTCATGTCGATGGCGGAATGACAGCTATTGATGGCTCATATCGCTCAGCAGCACGGCGATGCTTTGCCCGCCCGCCGTCTGTTCCAGACCAATCTTCACGATGATGGTCAGCGGAACGGAGAGCAGCATGCCTACGGGGCCGAGCAGCCAGCCCCAGAAAATCAGGGACAAAAAGACGACCAGCGTTGAAAGCCCCAGCCCACGCCCCATCATTCGCGGTTCAAGAATATTCCCGAATACCAGGTTAATCGCCAGATAGCCGGCCAGCAGAATCAGCGCATCATAAAATCCGCTGAACACCAGCACCTGAAGAATAGGGGGGATTGCCGCCAGCACGGAGCCGATGTTAGGAATGTAATTGAGCGCAAATGCCAGTAACCCCCAGACGAACGCAAAGCGGACGTCCAGCGCCACCAGCATTCCCCAGACCACCACCCCGGTGACCAGGCTTATGACGGTTTTCAGTACCAGATAACGTGAAACGCTGTCCAGCGCGCGCTGAATAGCGCCCATTCCTTCAACCGGACGAACCATGATTTGCTGTAACTTTGCGGGCAGCTGTGGCACCTCCAGCAGCATGAACACCACCGTTAAAAACAGCAGGAAAATGGAGGTCATGGCATTGGAAAGCTGCGTCAGCAGGCCGGTGACGATGGTCATGGCCGCATTAGGGTCGATATATTTAAGAAGCTCCTCAACCGAGACTTCTATTCCCGCGCGCTGAAGCCAGGGCTCAAGCTGCAGCAGCGGTATCGCCAGCGAGGAACGGTATTTCGGCAGCGTTCGCGCCAGTTCGTTCAGCGAGGTACCCAGATACGCAACCAGTAACACCATGGCGAAAATAATGACGCTAATTAGCAGGGTAATTGCCAGCACGCGCGGGATGCGCAGCCGCGTCATGCGCTGGACCAGTGGGTTAAGGATCACCGCAACAAACAGGGCCAGAATAAAGGGCACAATGATGTCGGCGGCAAAACGAACGCCCGTGAGTATGATCACCAGCATGCCCAGCATGATGACAATTTTTAACCCGTTGAGGGTAATAATGGGTTTAGCCATGGTGACTCCAAAAAACGCTTTTTATTTATAATAGAGGGTAAACGCCCTGCAATAAACTAACCAAAATCAAACGGGATGGGTAAAGAATTGAAAAGACTTTGAGTAAAATCTTCAGTTATGGTACAAATTTGGCGTGTTCAACTACCGAGGACAATTTTCATCCGCAAAGACGAGAAGCAACAACGCGGATAATTGTAATTTTATGGACAATTTGTTCAGGACCTATTCTTCAAACAACGCTGCTCTATTTTCTACCTCCTTCTGCTTGATTGCTGGTGAGCAACACTGGCGCACCGCACTATAGTCACCTCTTCTGCCTGAGCTGGCGCTACGCGCTTAGCTGTCTGATTTAATTTCATATTTTTTTGGTTTGCTGCATGCAGCGGGCCACGATGGATTATATTCTCAAGCAGGAGAAAAACATGTTTTACTGGATCTTATTAGCCCTGGCTATCCTCGCTGAAATTACCGGCACGCTGTCAATGAAATGGGCAAGCGTCAGCGAGGGCAATACCGGTTTTATTTTAATGCTGGTGATGATATCCCTTTCCTATATTTTCCTCTCATTTGCGGTGAAGAAAATTGCGCTGGGTGTGGCCTATGCGCTGTGGGAAGGGATCGGTATTTTATTGATTACGCTGTTCAGCGTTCTGATATTCGACGAAACATTAACAACAATGAAGGTCGCCGGGTTAACGACGCTGGTCGCGGGTATCGTGCTGATTAAATCAGGTACCCGTAAACCGACAAAACAGCAGAAGGAGCAGAACCATGCAACAGTTTGAATGGGTTCATGCGGCCTGGCTGGGCTTCGCCATCGTGCTGGAAATTCTGGCGAACGTTCTGCTGAAATTCTCTGACGGTTTTCGCCGTAAGGTTTATGGCCTGATGTCGATTGCAGCAGTGCTGGGGGCGTTCAGCGCCCTGTCACAGGCGGTCAAAGGTATCGATCTGTCTGTGGCCTATGCGCTGTGGGGTGGTTTTGGTATCGCCGCCACCCTGGCCGCAGGGTGGGTGCTTTTCGGGCAGCGTTTAAATAATAAAGGCTGGATAGGGCTGATTTTGCTGCTGGCGGGCATGATCATGATAAAACTCGCCTGATCAATCGGTAACCCTGATTCACAGACGGCCGCGCTGGCTTACTCTTTAGCCAGCGCTTCCAGCTTATCGCGAAAACCGGTGACGGATAAGGCCCGGTTATCGGCTCGCCAGCGGTCTTTCGCCGCCGGGGCGGAGCTTTGAACCCCAATCAACTGCCAGCCGTTATCGGTTTTCAGCATCAGCGGTGAACCGCTGTCGCCCGGCAACGTATCGCACTGATGGGAAAGCACGCTGGTCTGCGCCCAGCCCGTCACGATACAGTCAGTGTGGGTGTAAAGCGCATCCAGATGATCGACCGGGTAGCCTGACTGCGTTACCTTGCGGTCGGCGGCTTTCAGCGCGGCGGTGAGCGCCGCTTTATCGCCATCAAATAACGGCAGCGGCGTAATGCCCGAAGGCGGGTAGCGCAAAATAATCAGGCCAAAATCCCACGAGGCTGCCGCGGGCGGCACAATCCAGCCGTCTCCATCCGGTTTAAGACGCTTCCCAAGAGAAGCATCAACCCGGCCTTCAATGCCGTGGATTTCATAGCGCCAGATCCCTTTTTGCGACACAAATCGTAAGACAACCGCTTTGTCTGGCTTACCGTTGGGTGGCGTCAACAGGCAGTGGCCCGCCGTCAGCGCTAATTGCGGGGTGATTAACGTCGCGGTACACAGGTTGCCGCTGGCGGTTTCCAGTTGGCCTATAGCGTCCCAGGGAGCCTGGGTAGGATCGGTGACGCGAGTACGATCGTCATGACCGAAAAAAAGCGTCTTTAGCTCTTTCGCGCTAATGGCGTTATCACCGCCATCATCCGCCTGTGAAAATCCAGAAAAAAGGCCAAACGTTCCCAGCAACAACACAACAGATTTACGCATATCACACTCTGGTGGGGGTAATTATGATTATTAAAAGTGAACCCTATGAAAATACTATAGACGGGACGGCGCTAAAGTGGGAGTAAAATCAGCGTGCTACAGTCAGGAAAGATAAAAGCGGCTGGCGATGAGCGCGCATAAAATAAGCAGGATAAGAATCAGCTCAAACCGATAGCGTCGCAGCATACGCCCTCCGGATAAAAAAAACGGCGCAGAACCTTTTCCGGTTCAGCGCCGGTTTACCAACGTGCCCCGCAGGGCACGGTTAAGCTTGTACGCTTACGCAGCTGGCTGTGCAGCTGGTTTAGCAGCTTCGTGTTTTACTGCTTTTTTGTGATGCTTTTTCGCAGCCTGGGCTTTCTGCTCTACGGCTGGTTTAGCGGCTTTCTTGTGGTGCTTTTTCGCAGCCTGGGCTTTCTGCTCTACGGCTGGTTTAGCGGCTTTCTTGTGGTGCTTTTTCGCAGCCTGCGCTTTTTGCTCTGCAGCCGGTTTAGCGGCTTTGTGGTGTTTCTTGTGATGTACGGTTTTTGCTGGCGCCGCGGTGGTCGTTGCAGCAGGCGCCGCAGCAGCTGGTGCAGCAGTGGTTTCAGCAGCAAACGCAGCAGAAGACAGACCCATAGCAGCGGCAACAACCAGAGCTAATACTTTTTTCATGTTCATACCCTCGAATTTGGTTTTTCATTTAACCCCACTGCGGGGCCGTTGAAATAACTATATCCCTGTAAATTCGGGGTTTCCGTGAGTGATTGGTATCGGCGTGTAACCATATGTACAAGGCCGGGGAAGAACCCCGGCCTTACATTACAGGTAGCGTGAGGTCAGGTGTTCGCGGAAGTAGCGGATATTCAGATCTTCACCCGTCGCCTGGGTGATTAACTGCGACGTGCTAAAGCGGCTACCGTGCTGCCAGATGTTCTGACGCAGCCACTCAAAGAGGGCGGAAAAATCCCCTTCAGCGATGGAGGACGCCAGTCCCGGAAGCGCGGTCTTTGCAGCATGGAACAGCTGCGCGGCATACATTGCGCCCAGCGTGTACGACGGGAAGTAACCAAAACCGCCGTCGGTCCAGTGGATATCCTGCATGCAGCCGTTGCGGTAGTTATCTTTGGTGGATAATCCGAGCCAGGCCTGCATTTTCTCATCCCACAGGGCGGGGATATCGTCCACCTCGATCTCGCCGTTGATCAGCGCGCGCTCAATCTCATAGCGCAGCACCACGTGTGCCGGGTAGCTCACTTCGTCGGCATCGACGCGGATATAGCCCGGCTTCACGCGCTGGTTCCAGGCGATAAAGTTCTCTTCGCTGAACGCCGCCTGGCTGCCAAAGCGGGCGTGAACGGCTGGGAGGAGGTGCTTAAGGAAGGCTTCGCTGCGTCCCAGCTGCATCTCAAAGAACAGGCTCTGGGATTCATGGATCGCGGTTGAGCGGGCCAGGGCAATAGGCTGTCCTGCCCACGCGCGCGGCAGGTTTTGTTCGTAGCGCGCGTGTCCGGTTTCGTGGATCACGCCAAACAGCGCGCTGAGCAGCTCGTCCTCATCATAGCGCGTGGTAATGCGCACGTCTTCCGGCACGCCGCCGCAGAACGGGTGCGCACTTACGTCGAGGCGACCGCCGTTAAAATCGAAGCCGAGCATCTTCATGGCTTCCAGACCCAGTTCGCGCTGGGTTGCCGTCGGGAAGGGGCCCTGCGGCGGAACGAACGACCGCTGAGCCTGTTTCTCCACCGCGCTTGCCAGCAGGTCCGGCAGCCAGGTTTTCATATCACCAAACAGCACGTCCAGGCGCGCGCTGGTCATGTCCGGTTCAAAAATATCCAGCAGCGCGTCGTACGGCGTACAGCCTTTGGCTTCTGCGCGCAGGCGGGCTTCTTCACGGCTGAGTTTCACCACTTCTTTCAGGTTGGCGGAAAAGCCCTGCCAGTCGTTCGCGGGACGCTGCGTACGCCAGGCGTGCTCGCACCTGCTGCCCGCCAGGGATTTGGCTTCCACCAGCGATTCCGGCAGCAGGGTAGCCTGCTGATACTGTCGCGTCATTTCACGCAGGTTGGCCTGTTCGACGTCATTCAGATCTTCCCCTGCTGCGGCCGCTAACAGGTCGCCGACTTTTTTATCGGTCAGGATCTGGTGCTGCAGGACGCTCATCTCTGCCAGCGCTTCACCGCGCGCGGCGCTGCCGCCTGGCGGCATCATGGTGAACATGTCCCAGCTGGCGATGGAGGAGAGATGCGAGAAGCGAGAGAGGCGCTGGAAGGTTTTCACAAGTGACTGATAGGCGGATGTTTTTTGCAATTCTTATTTCCTCTTGCCAGGGATGTGTTTCAGGGAGCATACAATGAAACAGACCAAATTCCCCAACATTTCCCACACGGAGGAAATCTATGCCGATCTCCTCCGTTGAAACCGTCTCCGGAATGCCGGGAGACGGTTTTCAGTGGGCACTCAGGACTTATCACGCATAACCTGTTGCAGGATCGCCAGTGCCTGGTTGAACTGAGCATCCGGAATGGTCAGCGGATAAAGGAAGCGGATCACGTTGCCGTACTGGCCGCAGATCAATAACAGCAGGCCCTGGGCGAGTGCCTTTTGCTGGATCGCCTGCGCAATGGCGGCCGAAGGCTCACGGCTCTCGGGATCAAAAAACTCCGCCGCAATCATCGATCCTCTTCCCCTTATCGCCACGAGCGCAGGGAAGGTGCCCTGAATCTCCTCCAGCGTGGCTTTCAGTCGATCCCCCAGATGGCAGGCGCGGGCGCACAGTGACTCGTTGTCGATAATATTCAGCACCGCGTGCGCGGCGGCCACCGCAAGCGGGTTGCCTGCATAGGTCCCCCCCAGACCGCCGGGCGCCGGCGCGTCCATGATTTCGGCGCGACCCACCACGCCAGACAGAGGCATTCCGCCTGCCAGGCTTTTCGCCATCGTCATCAGGTCGGGCTTGTCCACGTAGTGTTCCATGGCAAACAGTTTACCCGTACGGGCGAAGCCGCTCTGCACTTCGTCGGCAATCATCACGATCCCGTGCTCATCACAGATTCGGCGGATGGCGGCCACCAGCTCTGGCGGGGCGACGTTGAATCCGCCTTCACCCTGAATGGGTTCAAAAATAATCGCCGCAACCTGTTTCGCCTCAATATCCGCTTTGAACAGGCGTTCTATCGCCGTGATGGCATCCTGCGTCGTGATGCCGTGCAGCTCGGAGGGATACGGTACGTGATAAACCGACCCCGGGAAGGGGCCAAATCCCAGCTTATAAGGCGCGACCTTGCCGGTTAAGGCCATAGTCATATAGGTTCGGCCGTGGAAGCCTCCCCCGAAAGCAATCACGCCCGGTCTGCCGGTGTGGGCCCGGGCGATTTTAATGGCGTTTTCCACCGCTTCTGCGCCCGTGGTGAAGAACGCCGTTTTGGCCGGGCTCTGGACCGGGGCCAGCTCGTTAAGTTTCTCGGCTAATGAAACATAGCTTTCATACGGCACAATCTGGTAGGCCGTGTGGGTGAACTGGTGAATCTGTTTTTCCACTGCGGCCACCAGTTCAGGATGACGATGGCCGGTATTCAGCACTGCGATCCCGGCGGCGAAATCAATATAGTCGTTGCCTTCCACGTCGGTAAGCGTGGCATTCTCCGCCGTGCGGGCAAAGAAATTACACATTACGCCTACGCCGCGCGGGGTGGCAGAAAGTCTGCGCTGATGAAATTCCTGGTTACTCATGTCAGATACCCTTTTGTCGAAACGATCATACGCCAAGACGATCGCGCAGGCTGTAGTACGCCGCGCCCATCGCCGTGAATGGAATCCGCAGGCTGCGGCCGCCCGGGAAGGGGTAGTGCGGGAGGTTGGCAAACGCATCAAAGCGCTCAGCGTCACCGCGCAACAGTTCCGAGATCAGCCGCCCGGCCAGGTGGGTGCAGGTCACGCCGTGGCCGCTGTAGCCCTGCATGTAATAGATGTTCTTGTCCAGACGGCCAAACTGCGGCATCCGCGACAGGGTCAGCAGGAAGTTGCCCGTCCAGCGGTAGTCGATTTTGACGCCTGCCAGCTGAGGAAAGGTTTTCAGCAGCTTTGGCATCACCAGGCGTTCGACATCGTCCGGATCGCGCGCGCCATAGACGACGCCACCGCCGTACAGCAGGCGGTTGTCGGCGGTGAGACGGTAGTAATCCAGCAGGTAGTTACAATCTTCCACGCAGTAGTTATTGGGGATCAGCGTGCGGGCGACCTCTTCCGGCAGCGGAGCGGTGGTCACCACCTGGGTGCCGCAGGGCATGCTGCGTTTTGCCAGCTCCGGTTCTATCTTATCGCCCAGATAGGCATTCCCGGCGACGATCACGAAGCGGGCCGTGACCTGGCCATGCTGCGTGCTTACTACTGCCGGGCTGGTGTGCTGAATGGCGGTCACCGGAGACTGTTCATATACACGCCCACCGTTCAGGCGAATGGCGTCCGCTTCGCCGATCGCCAGGTTCAGCGGATGAATGTGCCCCCCGCTGCGGTCCAACAGCGCACCGGTATAGCGGTCGCTGTCGACTTCCCGGCGGATGGCGCTGGCGTCCAGCAACTCCAGCTGCGTGTTGCCGTAGCGTTCCCAGTTGGCCTTTTGCTCCTCCAGCGTCTCCAGCTGCTTATGGTTTAGCGCCACAAACAGCCCGCCGGGACGATAGTCGCACTGGATCTGATAGCGCTGGATACGCTCCCGAATAATTTCCCCGCCTTCAAACATCATGCTCCCGAGCACTTTGGCGGCATCGGTCCCGTAGTTTTTCTCGATCACGTCGATATCGCGGCTGTAGGAGTTAACCAGCTGGCCGCCGTTGCGTCCGCTGGCGCCGAAGCCGATGCGCGCACCTTCAAGGAGCACCACGTCGTAGCCCATTTCGGCGAGATGCAGCGCGGAGGAGAGGCCGGTATAGCCGCCGCCCACCACGCACACGTCACAGCTGATCGACTCGTTAAGCGTCGGGAAAGGTTCATAAGCATTCGCGCTGGCCGCGTAGTAGCTGGTGGTATGTTCGGTCATGATTGAGGCTCCAGGGCAATCCAGATGGTTTTCAGTTCGGTAAATTTTTCCAGCGCGTGCAGGGACTTATCGCGACCGTTGCCGCTCTGCTTATAGCCGCCAAAGGGGACGGTCATATCACCGTCGTTGTAGTTATTGACGAAGACCGAGCCGGCTTTCAGGCGGCGGCTCATGCGGTGCGCCCGGGAGAGATCGCGGGTCCATACCGCCGCGCCAAGCCCATATTCACTGTCGTTGGCCAGCGTTAAGGCTTCCTCTTCGGTTTTAAAACGGGTGATGACCAGCACCGGCCCGAAAATCTCTTCCCGGCACAGCGGGGAGGCAGGGTCGATGCCGACAAAAATGGTGGGACCGACTGCGGAAGGCCATGATTGTTCCCGCCCGTCCAGCAGCAGCGTACCTTTCCGGGTTCCCTCGCGAATAAACGTGTGGACGGTATCGGCGTGCGCAGCGTCGATGAGCATACCCATCGTGCTGTCCGGGTCGAGCGGATCGCCAGGCTGCCAGTGACGGGCCTGCGCTTTCAGCCTTGCCAGAAAATCATCGGCGATGCTGTCTTCGAGCAGCAGGCGGGTACCGGCGATACAGACTTGCCCCTGGTTGTAAAAAATCCCGGCTGCGGTCGCGCTCACGGCCTTGTCCATGTCCGGACAGTCGGCAAAGATAATGTTGGCGCTCTTGCCGCCTGCCTCCAGCCAGACGCGCTTCATGTTGCTTTCTCCCGCGTCCTTCAACAGCTGCTTGCCGGTACGGGTAGAGCCGGTAAACGTCAGCACTTCGACCTCCGGATGCAGTGCCAGCGCCTGGCCCGCTTCGTGGCCGTAACCGCTTATCACATTCAGCACGCCGTCCGGTAGGCCCGCCTCTTTCGCCAGCCCGGCCAGGCGCAGGGCGGTGAGCGGTGATTTCTCCGACGGTTTTAATACCACGCTATTGCCCGCGATCAGCGCCGGGCCCAGCTTCCAGCAGGCCAGCAGCAGCGGGAAGTTCCAGGGGACGATGGCCGCGACAACCCCGATCGGCTCGCGCACGATCATCGCCAGCTCGCCCGGACCCGTAGGCGCCACTTCGCCGTAGACTTTATCCGCCGCTTCGGCGTACCAGCGAATGGCGCGAGCCGCGCCGGGAATATCGTCGCGCAGGCTGTGGCGGATGGGTTTACCGGTGTCCAGCGTTTCCAGTAAGGCCAGCTCTTCGCCGTGGCGCTCCATTAAATCGGCGAGCTTATGCAGCACGGCCTTGCGCTGCGCCGGAGACGCCTGTGACCAGTCGCCGCGTTCAAATACCTCACGTGCGGCCTGAACCGCGCGGTCCACGTCCGCCTGCTTGCCCCGGGCCACGTTCGCCAGCGTCTGTTGGGTAGCGGGATTGACGGTTTCAAACGTGGCATTATCGGCGGCGTCACAATAGGCACCGTTAATAAATAACCGGGTCTCAATGGCGCTGTTTTTTGCTTTATCCTGCCAGTAAGTCAGGTGCTGAAAATGCATATTCACTCCTTTCTTTCGCAATCAGATAAATAAAGGCATGGCCGTTTCAGGCAATACGAAGCCGTGGGGCATCCCGGGAATTAACCCGTTGAATGCCGACATTGATCGTTTTTATTTGTCCCGGCGTAAGCGCGCTTACGCCGGGACTGAGTGGTAATTAGAACGTGGTGGGGGTGTGGGCACTGATAATGCGGCAGATGCCTGCCGAGGTATTGCTGAAGCTGTGCGGTATGCCGGTATTGATGGCATAGCTCTGCCCTGCAACCAGGTGATAAGGCTGGCCATTAATGGTCAGCACTATTTCACCTTCCAGTATCGTACCGATCTCCTCACCCTGATGTTTGATCCTCTCTCCGGTCGTGGTTCCAGGCTGGTAAGTTTCAAAAATCATCGCCAGCGTACGGTTCGGATTTCCGTTATGAACCAGCTTCATCGAAACCCCCTGACTGCCTATTTCGATAAGGTCTTCCTGATTAATAACCACCTGCGGTTCATCAGGTTTTTCCGGTTCCGAAAAGAATTCCGAGAGCGACAGCCCATAGACTTTCAGCAGCTTTTGCAGCGTACTGATGGCAGGACTGACTTTGTCCTGTTCAATGGTGCTGATGGCACTGTGTGTTAACCCAGACAGTTCGGCGGCACGCCGCTGCGAGAGACCCAGCTGTTGGCGGATCTCAGACAGACGTTTCCCTGGCGCCAGTCCGTCATCGCTCATAGTTGCATTTCCTTTACGGTAGTGGTCAAAGCCGTTGCTTCTCGGCAATGTGGCTTTGACAGGCGGTGATAAAACCATCAAACAACATACGTGACAGGGCGTACTCGCTGCTGTTCCATTCGGGGTGCCATTGCACGCCGAGGGCAAAAGGGTGGTCATGAACGCTGACCGCTTCGACCAGCCCGTCCGTCGAACGGGCCTCCACGCGGAGCCGTGGTCCTAACGTTCGTGCACCTTGCCCGTGTAACGAGTTTACCCAAAATGTGTTACAGCCTGGTATTAATTGAGACAGCAGTCCTCCCTCCTGAACCTGAACCTCATGAGAAGGGGCGTATTGTAGATCAACCGGCAGTTCAGGATCTTCCCGGTGTTCAAGCAGGTCGTTCTGCTCAAACAGGCGGCGATACAGCGTTCCTCCCGTCGCAACAACCAGTTCCTGCAGCCCCCGGCAGATGGCGAAAATGGGGATGCGCCTTTCGAGCGCGGCGGCAATCAGCGCCATACTCAGAAGATCTCGCCCGGGATCGGCGTCAGGCTCATCGCCGTTTTCACCATAAAGGTGCGGCTGCACGTTACTTGGGCTGCCCGGCAGGTAAATCCCGTCCAGGGTTGGCAGCAGAGCGGTAAGTAGCTCTGGCTCTGCCAGCGCATGGGGTAAGGCAATCGGTAAGCCCCCCGCGTTAATAATGGCATTCAGGTACTTTTCTTGCAGGGTCTGGGTCTCATGACCCTTAAGCCTGTTTCTGCACATCACTACGCCAATAACTGGCTTGTTCATTATATTTTCCATGATCGCCCTCACAAAGTGGACTAAATTTAGGCCATTCTCGCCTGTGAAACGGCCTTTTCGTTCAATATTTTCTCAATCTAGCAACGGGATCTGCCTTTTGCAAACTTAATTTAACATTTGACAAACAATTTGTTTGCATACAGATTCGATAGGGTGGACATTATATTTGACAGTCCAAAGCAGCGAACGCAAATCCCAAAAACGGTGGTAAATCATGGAAACCAATATCGTAGAAGTTGAGAACTTTGTGCAGCACACGGATGAGAGGCGGGGCAGCGCCTTTACGCAGGAAGTGAAGCGCTATTTAGAAAAGTATCCTGACACCCAGTTTATTGATGTCCTCCTGACCGACCTGAACGGCTGTTTTCGCGGCAAGCGCATCCCGGTTGCCGGACTGAGCAAGCTTGAAAAAGGCTGCTATTTCCCGGCATCGGTTTTCGCCATGGACATTTTAGGTAACGTCGTGGAAGAGGCGGGCCTGGGGCAGGAGCTCGGCGAGCCGGACTGTATCTGCGTGCCGGTGCCGGGTACCCTGACGCCGTCCGCCGCCGACCCGGAATACATTGGTCAGGTGCAGCTCACCATGGTCGATGAAGATGGCGCTCCCTTTGACGTTGAGCCGCGGAACGTACTCAACCGACTCTGGCAGCAACTGCGCCAGCGCGGTCTGTTCCCCGTGGTAGCGGTAGAGCTGGAGTTCTATTTACTTGACCGTAAGCGCGATGCCGACGGCTATCTGCAGCCACCCTGCGCGCCGGGCACCGACGTACGTAACACGCAGAGTCAGGTCTACTCGGTTGATAACCTGAACCACTTTGCTGACGTGCTGAACGACATTGATGAACTGGCGCAGCTGCAGCTGATCCCCGCCGACGGGGCCGTGGCTGAGGCCTCCCCGGGCCAGTTTGAGATAAACCTGCACCATACGGAAAACGTGCTCGACGCCTGCGATGATGCGCTGGCGCTAAAACGTCTCGTCAGGCAGATGGCGGAAAAACATAAGATGCACGCCACGTTTATGGCAAAGCCGTATGAAGAGCATGCAGGCAGCGGGATGCATATTCACATCAGCATGCAAAACAACCGAGGTGAAAACGTGCTCGCAGACGCCAGCGGCGAGGATTCCGCGCTGCTGAAACGCGCGCTGGCCGGAATGATCGATCTGATGCCCGCGTCCATGGCGCTGCTGGCGCCGAACGTCAACTCCTACCGCCGCTTCCAGCCGGGAATGTACGTACCGACGCAGGCGTCATGGGGACACAATAATCGCACCGTTGCCCTGCGTATCCCCTGCGGCGATCGCCATAACCATCGGGTCGAGTACCGCGTGGCGGGCGCTGACGCGAATCCCTATCTGGTGATGGCGGCGATTTTTGCCGGCATTCTGCACGGGCTGGATAACGATTTACCCCTGCAGGAAGAAGTGGAAGGCAATGGCCTGGAGCAGGACGGACTGCCGTTCCCGATTCGTCAGAGCGATGCGCTGTGGGAATTTATGCAAAACGATCATCTTCGCGAGCGGCTGGGCGAACGTTTCTGCCACGTCTATCACGCCTGCAAAAATGATGAATTACTGCAGTTTGAACGCCTGATTACCGAAACAGAAATTGAGTGGATGCTGAAAAACGCCTGATGACGTGCCCCGGTAAGGGGCCGCTTTGTTTCATCGCATACGTATCACCAAACGGCCTGCGCGGAGCCTGGCCGAAACGTTCGCTGGCACGCCAGCTATCTCCCGGGAGTCGCGTTATGGAGCGCAGGCGGCACAGGGACTTTCTTAACGACACTGTGTGACGAGGTAGGAAATGATGCAGATGTTCAACTATCCGCAGGGCGAAGGGGGCCAGTCAGGCGCCTGCTGTGAGTGCGAGCGAGAGACGCTGCGCTGGTACGATCGCGTATGTTCTTTACAACTTCCCCCTTTGCTAAGCAGGTTTGCGTTACGGTCAGCGCGATTGCAAACCACGGTAAGCATGGGGGGGATGGTTTATGGCGACTAACACGTCTCTTGATTCGCCGCGCATGGCCGGAAGAACCCGGCTGCGCAGTTCCCTCAAGCTCTGGCAGGTGGTCATGATGGGGCTGGCTTACCTCACTCCCATGACCGTGTTTGATACCTTCGGCATTGTGTCCGGTATCAGCAATGGCCACGTGCCCGCCTCGTATCTGCTGGCGCTGGCGGGCGTCATGTTTACCGCCATCAGCTACGGCAAACTGGTACGACAGTTCCCGGAAGCGGGCTCCGCGTATACCTACACGCAGAAATCGATCGGCCCCCACCTGGGGTTTATGGTCGGCTGGTCATCCCTGCTGGACTATCTCTTCCTGCCGATGATCAACGTGCTGCTGGCGAAGATCTACCTTTCCGCATTGTTCCCTGAAGTCCCGCCCTGGGTCTGGGTGGTGGGTTTTGTGACGATCCTGACGCTGGCGAACCTGAAAAGCGTTAACCTGGTCGCCAACTTTAACACCCTGTTTGTGCTGGTGCAGGTCGCCATCATGGTGGTGTTTGTCATACTCGTAGTGCACGGCCTGCACAAGGGGGAGGGCGTCGGTACCGTCTGGTCGCTCCAGCCGTTTATCAGCGAGAACGCGCACCTGATCCCGATTATTACCGGCGCGACTATCGTCTGCTTCTCTTTCCTCGGCTTTGACGCGGTCACCACGCTGTCGGAGGAGACGCCAAACGCGGCGCGGGTTATTCCCAAAGCCATTTTCCTGACCGCACTGTATGGCGGGCTGATATTTATTGTTGCCTCGTTTTTCATGCAGCTCTTTTTCCCGACGATCGCGCGTTTCAAGAACCCGGACGCCGCGCTGCCGGAAATTGCGCTGTACGTGGGCGGCAAGCTCTTCCAGTCGGTGTTTCTGTGCACCACGTTTGTGAATACGCTCGCTTCAGGCCTGGCCTCGCACGCCAGCGTCTCACGCTTATTGTACGTGATGGGGCGTGACAACGTCTTTCCTGAGCGGGTGTTTGGCTACGTCCATCCAAAATGGCGGACTCCGGCCCTGAACGTCATTATGGTTGGGATAGTGGCGCTGTCGGCCCTGTACTTTGATCTCGTGACCGCGACGGCGCTGATCAACTTTGGCGCGCTGGTGGCGTTTACGTTTGTTAATCTCTCGGTGTACAACCATTTCTGGCGGCGTAAGGGGCTGAACAAAACGTGGAAAGATCGGCTCCACTATTTCCTGCTGCCACTCATTGGTGCCGCAACGGTCGGCGTGCTGTGGATCAACCTCGAAGCGACGTCCCTGACGCTTGGCCTCATCTGGGCGGCACTGGGTGTCCTTTACCTGACCTGGCTCACGCGCCGCTTCCGAAAACCGCCTCCGCAGTTTGAAGCCGGTAAGATAGAGCAGGCCTGGGATTCCTGAACGTGAAACGGCACCAGTAAGCTGGTGCCGTTTATCTGGATCGGGCATCAGCCCGCAGGATGATTATCTCAGGCGTTTATGAAGGCTTGCGCCCACCAGCAGTGCGGCACAGAGCATCAGCGCGATAAACCCGCCCACGCCGTTCCAGCCGTAGTGATGCCAGAACACGCCGCCCAGCGTCCCGGCGATGCTTGAGCCCAGATAATAGCTAAACAGATACAGCGACGATGCCTGGCCTTTGGCGCGACGCGCGCGCGGGCCAATCCAGCTGCTGGCGACGGAGTGAGCGGCGAAGAAGCCTGCGGAGAAGAGCAGCATCCCGGCAAAGATAAGCCACAGGGAAGAGAAGAGCGTCAGCAGCAGGCCGAGCAGCATCACCGCGGTAAACACCAGCATCACCGGCCCGCGGCCAAAGCGTGCCGTCATCGCCCCGGCTTTCGGCGAACTCCACGTACCGGTGAGATAGGCCACGGAAAGCAAACCCACAACGGCCTGATTCAGATGCCACGGCGAGAGCATCAGGCGGTAGCCAATATAGTTAAATAGCGTCACGAAGGAACCCATCAGCAGGAATCCCATCAGAAACAGTCGCGGTAAACCTTTGTCACGCCAGTGCAGGCGGAAGTTGATAAACAGCGTTTTCGGGCGCAGAGACGTCGGGCGAAAATGGCGCGATTCCGGCAGGATTTTCCAGAACATCAGGGCCGATGCCAGCGCAAAACACCCGATCACCCCCAGCGCAATGCGCCAGCTAAAGAAGTCCGTGAATACCCCGCTCAGCAGACGCCCGCTCATGCCGCCAATCGAGTTCCCGCTGATGTACAGCCCCATCGAAAAGGCAACAAAGCTCGGGTGGATCTCCTCGCTGAGATAGGTCATCCCGACTGCCGCCACGCCGCTGAGCGATAGCCCGATCAGCGCGCGCATCATCAAAATGCCGTGCCAGCTGGTCATCATCGTCGAGAGTAACGTACAGACCGAGGCCAGCATCAGGGCGGTTACCATCACCTGTTTACGGCCAACGGCGTCGGAGAGCGGGCCGGTAAAAAGCAGGCCAATTGCCAGCATCCCGGTTGAAATGGAAAGCGAAACGCTGCTGCTGGCAGGCGATACGCCAAACTCGTGGGAGAGAACGGGCAGGATCGGCTGAACGCAGTAGAGCAGGGCAAACGTTGCCAGACCGGCGGAAAAGAGCGCCAGCGTGACGCGCATAAACTGGGGGGTACCACGTTTGATGAACTGAACCGGCTGCGATGCTACAGGCAAATCATTAATATCTCTGGCCGGCTCGATATCAATGGTAGATGTACGACTCACACAGTTTCCTTGCTTAAACATCCCCGTGATTTCTGGTAACGGGTATGACCACACCTTCAGGGTAGGAAAATGTAAATATTCTGTCTAATATATTAATAATCTCAAATGATACTTTAAAAATATGAATATCGAGCTGCGTCATCTTCGCTACTTTGTCGCCGTCGCCGAAGAACTGCATTTTGGCCGCGCGGCGGCACGGCTGAACATTTCTCAGCCGCCTTTAAGCCAGCAGATTCAAATCCTCGAACAGCAGGTCGGGGCGCGTCTTCTGGCCCGCACCAACCGCAGCGTGAGCCTGACGGCAGCGGGTAAGCAGTTTCTGATCGACAGCCGACAAATTCTGAGCATGGTCGACGACGCCGCTGCCCGGGCGGAACGGCTCTATCTTGGGGAAGCCGGAGAGCTGCGCATCGGGTTTACCTCATCCGCGCCGTTTATCAGCGCCGTCTCGCAGACGCTTTCGTCATTCCGCCGTCATTTTCCGGACGTGCATATTCAGACGCGCGAAATTAATACCCGGCAGCAGATTGCGCCGCTTAACGAAGGTGCGCTCGATCTGGGGCTGATGCGTAATACCCAGCTGCCGGACACGCTGGCATGGGAGGTTATCCTGCGCGAACCGCTGATGGCCATGATCCCGAACGATCACCCGCTGGCGTCGCGTCCGGCGGTTTCGCTGGCAGAGCTGGCAAAAGAGCCGTTTGTCTTTTTTGACCCGCAGGTCGGGACGGGCCTGTATGACGATATTCTGGGGCTGATGCGCCGCTACGATCTGGCGCCGGTCATTACCCAGGAAGTGGGAGAGGCGATGACCATTATCGGCCTGGTCGCCGCCGGGCTGGGTGTGTCGATACTCCCGGCCTCCTTTAAGCGGGTACAGCTACGCGAGATGCGCTGGGTTGCTATCGCCGAGGAGGATGCCGTTTCGGAGATGTGGCTGGTGTGGTCAAAACATCGCGAACAGAGTCATGCTGCCCAGCGCTTCAAACAGCGGTTAATCCAGGCTTCCGCGGTCTGATATTTCCCGGGAAAACGGGTAAAAATGTGCGGTAAATCACAAGGCTAAGTAAATATTTGACGACACCCATGGAAGTGCTTCACCATAGCCAACAGTTTATTTCGAAGCTCGAAAATAAGGGAGTACGAGGTGGTTGCTGATAGTCAGCCAGGGCATATTGATCAGATTAAGCAGACCAACGCTGGCGCGGTGTATCGCCTGATTGATCAGCTTGGTCCGGTTTCGCGTATCGATCTGTCGCGCCTGGCACAGCTGGCACCTGCCAGTATCACCAAAATTGTCCGCGAAATGCTGGAAGCGCACCTGGTCCAGGAGACGGAAATTCAGGAGCCGGGCAGCCGTGGTCGTCCGGCGGTCGGCCTGGTGGTCGAGACGGAAGCCTGGCACTACCTCTCGCTGCGCATCAGCCGCGGAGAGATCTTCCTTGCGCTGCGCGATCTCAGCAGCAAGCTGGTGGTGGAAGACCGGCTTGAACTGCCGCTCAACGCCGAGGAACCGCTTCTCGATGCGATTGTCTCCCATATCGATCGCTTCTTTATTCGCCATCAGCAGCGGCTTGAACGCTTAACGGCGATTGCCATCACCATGCCCGGCATTATTGATACCGAAAATGGTATTGTTCACCGCATGCCGTTTTACGACGATGTTAAAGAGATGCCGCTGGGCGAAGTGCTGGAAAACCATACCGGCGTGCCGGTCTATATTCAGCACGACATTAGCGCCTGGACGATGGCGGAAGCGCTGTTTGGCGCGTCGCGCGGTGCGCGGGATGTCATTCAGGTGGTCATCGACCATAACGTCGGGGCGGGGGTGATCACCGACGGACGGCTTCTCCACGCCGGGAGCAGCAGCCTGGTGGAAATTGGTCATACCCAGGTCGACCCGTACGGTAAACGCTGCTACTGCGGGAACCATGGCTGTCTGGAGACGATCGCCAGCGTGGAAAGCGTGCTCGAACTGGCGCAGGTGAGGCTCAGTCAGTCCATGAGCTCCTCGCTTCACGGCCAACCCTTAACGGTGGATTCCCTCTGCGCCGCCGCGCGTCAGGGGGATCTGCTGGCGAAGGACATTATTACCGGGGTGGGTAATAACGTAGGCCGCATTCTGGCGATTATGGTGAACCTCTTCAATCCGCAAAAAATCCTGATCGGCTCACCGCTCAGCCAGGCGGCGGAGATCCTTTTTCCGGCGATTACGGCCTGTATTCAGCAGCAGTCGCTTCCCGCCTACAGCAGAAATATTGCGGTAGAAAGTACCCAGTTTTCCAACCAGGGCACAATGGCCGGCGCGGCGCTGGTCAAAGATGCCATGTACAACGGCTCGCTGCTTATCCGCCTGTTACAGGGTTAACTCTTTTCCGCAGATGTAAGAAAAATTGCGCTATCTCAAGCCGGGTAGCGCACGCATCCCGTAGACTTCCTCCACTGAATTATTTACCTGGTTGATATTTTCGAAGCATACCCAAGAGGTGGAGTGAGTCATGCTTAAGCGTTTCTTTGTTACTGGTACAGATACCTCTGTCGGCAAGACCGTTGTATCCCGCGCATTGCTGCAGGCTCTGACAGCAAGCGGTAAACGCGTCGCTGGGTACAAACCGGTCGCAAAAGGGAGTAAAGAGACGCCAGAGGGATTGCGAAATAAAGACGCCCTGGTGCTGCAAAGCGTCTCGTCACTGGAACTGCCTTACCACGCGGTCAATCCCATTGCGTTAAGCGAAGATGAAAGCAGTGTGGCGCACAGCGGCCCGATCAATTATTCCCTGTTATCCGACGGGCTGGCGAACCTGAGTGAGCAGGTCGATCACGTAGTCGTCGAAGGAACGGGCGGCTGGCGCAGCCTGATGAATGATTTACGCCCGCTGTCTGAATGGGTCGTGCAGGAGCAGCTGCCGGTAGTGATGGTAGTGGGGATCCAGGAAGGGTGTATCAACCACGCGCTACTGACGGCGCAGGCGATTGCCAATGACGGCCTGCCGCTGGCTGGCTGGGTGGCAAACCGTATTAATCCAGGCCTCGCGCACTACGCGGAGATCATCGACGTACTGAGCACCAAACTGCCTGGCCCGCTGGTGGGCGAGCTGCCTTATCTGCCTCGCGCCGAGCAGCGCGAGCTAGCGCAGTACATCGATCTCTCTGCCCTCGGTGGCGTGTTGACCGTAGATCGAGTCGTGGCGTAACGTCCGCGACAGTACGGACGCTATCACGCAGGCGACCAGTAAACCGGGCAGTAAAAAATACTGCCCGGTCATTTCACAGACCATCAGCGCCGACATAATCGGCGCATGCGTGGTCGCAGCGAGCAGCGTTGCCATCCCGGTCAGCCCCAGCAACATGGCCGTCTCAGAACCCGGCAGCCACAGCGCGAAAAGCTGCGCGAACAGCATCCCCGTAGCCATACCGACAAACAGCGTAGGCGTAAATACCCCGCCCGGCGCACCCGAACCGCTGCTTGCCAGCACCGCCAGCAATTTACAGATGAACACGCCGGCAATCACCGACAGCAGCGGCGGGGCGAGCAGAAAAGCCTGAACCACGCTGTAGCCGTTTCCCCAAACCTTCGGCGTCAAAAGAGAAAGCAGCCCAACAATCAAGCCGCCGAGCGCCAGCTGCCACGGCGGCGAAAGCCTGAGGCGCAGGAAAAGCCCGTGGCTGAACGCCATTAGCCACATCAGCAGCGGTCCGCAGAGACCTGCCAGCAGCCCCATCGCGACCAGCAGGGCATAATCGGCCGCGGTGAGAATGCCGCTCAGATGGACCTCGTAGAGCGTACCGGCACCCGGTGCCATGAGTTGCGTCGTAAGAAGCGCCACCACCGCCGCAATCACCACGGGGCCGAGCGAGGCCAGCATCAGCGTGCCAAACAGAATCTCTGCAATGAACAGGCTTCCCGCTAACGGAGCATGGTAGGCGCTGGCCATCCCGGCGGCGGCGCCACAGGCGATCCAAAGCTTCCATTCCGATTTGGGCGTAAAGCGCCGGGCAAAAAAGGAGGCGGCGAGGGCGGCAAGCAGGATCATGGCCCCTTCGCGGCCGATGGCGCTTCCGCTGGCAACGACCAGCAGCGAAGCAAGAGATTTAACGAGGCTCGCGCCGTAATCAAACTGACCGTCGCCGGTCTCCAGCGCTTCCATATAATCGGTGGGGGCATGAGGCCGCTGGGCGGTCAGGCGCTGCCATCCCCAGAGCAACAGCCCGGCAGCCAGCCCGCCCAGCGCGGGTGTCAGCGCGCGCCTCCAGGGGGAGAGCGACGCGGCGGCATTCACCAGGCTGCCGCTGTCGTTGCTCAGAAGCAGCCACTCCAGCAGGTACATGCTGTGGCGGAACACCGCAACGGCCAGCGCGGCCAGCACGCCGGTGACGGTGGCAATCAGGAGTCGGCGAAACATTGCGCGGATGTCGGGGTACGTATGAAGACGTTGCATGGGTCGCGAGTAAACGGGGACGATACAATATTGTGGCGGGAAATCGTGGGGTTAGCAAAAGGTATGCGTGCGAAAAAGCCGGGCGATGCCCGGCTGGAAAAATTAACTGTCGCTATGAATATTCAGCGCCCGGCGCGTACGCCCTGAACTCAGATACTCGGCAATATAGTCCTGCGAAATCTCGCCGTTGTAGCGCCCGTCCTCATCCACGATCGGCATCCAGCTGGTGTTGCTCTCATACAGGCGTGACAGCACCACGCGCAGGTTGTCTTCGGCTTTGCCGGTCATGCGGAACGGATGCAGGATGTCGGCGCAGGTCCCGCTGGCGTTACGCGCTTCGCGACGCTTCACAAAGCCCAGCGGCTTGCCGTGCTCGTCAACCACGGTAATCGCGCGAATATCGTTATCATCCATGGTTGCAAAGGCTTCCGGGAGCGGAGTCGAACCCCGTACCGTAATGGTCGGCTGCTGGTCGGTGACGTCGCCGGCGGAGACCAGCAGCAGGCGCTTCAGCGTGCGGTCCTGACCGACAAACGAGCCGACAAATTCGTTCGCCGGTTTCGCCAGCAGTTCGTCCGGGCTGGCACACTGGACGATTTTTCCCTGACGGAAGACCGCGATGCGGTCCCCGAGCTTAAGGGCTTCGTCGATATCGTGGCTCACCAGCATGACGGTTTTTTTCAGCTTGCGCTGCATCTCCAGGAACTGGTTCTGGATCACCTCACGGTTGATCGGGTCCACCGCACCGAAGGGTTCATCCATCAGCAGTACCGGAGGATCCGCCGCCAGGGCGCGAATAACGCCAATACGCTGCTGCTGGCCGCCGGACATCTCGCGCGGATAACGGTGGAGGAACTTGTGCGGATCCATTGCCACCATATCCATCAGCTCTTCGGCGCGGGCTTTGCAGCGCGCTTTATCCCAGCCCAGCATGCGCGGCACGACGGTGATGTTCTCTTCAATGGTCATGTTCGGGAACAGGCCAATCTGCTGGATCACGTAGCCGATGTTGCGGCGCAGGGTGACGGTGTCCATCCCGCTGGTGTCCTCGCCGTTAATCAGGATGTTTCCGCTGCTTGGGGTGATAAGTCGGTTAATCATCTTCAGGGTGGTGGTCTTTCCGCAGCCGGACGGGCCGAGCAGGACGCACATTTCCCCTTCGGGCACGTTCAGATTGACGTTATCGACGGCCTTAAAGGTCTGGCCGTGCTTCTGTGAAAATTGTTTGGTGAGGTTTTCCAGTTTTATCATTATCGAATCCCCTTTGGAGTCAGAACCACCTGCAGACGGTGCAGCAGCCAGTCGAGCACAATCGCTAAAAGACAGATCATCAGCGCGCCCGCAATCAACATACGAATATCGCTTCCGCCGATGCCGTTAAGCAGCAGCAGGCCAAGTCCGCCCGCGCCAATCACGGCGGCAATCGCCATCACGCCGATGTTCATCACCACGGCGGTGCGGATCCCGCCGAAAATCACCGGCAGCGCCATCGGAATTTCCACCCAGCGCAGACGCTGCCAGAACGTCATGCCGATGCCGCGTCCGGCTTCGCGCAGGCCCGGCGGCAGGCTGTCGAGCGCCGTGTGGGTGTTACGCACGATCGGCAGCAGCGAGTAGAGAAACACCGCCGTGATTGCGGGCAGGGCGCCAATCCCCTGACCGATCAGCGAAAACAGCGGGATCATCAGGCCAAACAGGGCAATGGACGGGATGGTCAACACGATGGTGGCAATCCCCAGCACCGGCGTCGCCAGCCACTTGTGGCGCACAATCAAAATGCCCAGCGGGACGCCGATGATAATCGCTAAGCCCACGGCCAGCGCCACCAGCCACAGATGCTGCAGCGTGAGGGTTAACAAATAGTCCCAGTTGTCCAGAATGTAGTGAACGGTATCCATAGCGCCTCCTACAGCAGCTGTTTGCTACGCAGGAAATCGCGGGCGACCTGCTGCGGTGACTGATGGTCAATATCCACCTTCTTGTTCAGCTCGGTGATAACGTCGTTGTTGAGCTGGGCCGAGAGGGTATTGAGCGCCTCTTCCAGACCGGGATTGGCCTCCAGGGTGTCCTTGCGCACCACCGGGGTGACCGCGTAGCTCGGGAAGAAGCCTTTATCGTCTTCCAGCACTTTGAGATCAAAGCCCTTCACGCGCCCGTCGGTGGTATAAACCAGACCGGCGTCGACGAAGCCGTCGCGCACGGCGTTATAGACCAGACCCGGGTCCATCTGGCGGATTTGCGGACGGTCCAGATCCATCTTATAGGCCTCCTGCAGTGGCTTCATGCCGTCGCTGCGCCCGGCAAATTCAAGGTCTAAGCCCAGCAGCCAGTTTTTGTCCGGGTTGGTTTTGCGAACCTGTTCAATTTTCGCCACCATCTCCGACATGGTGTTGATATGCTCCGCCTCGGCGCGCTTGCGCTGCATGGCGAAGGCGTAGGTGTTGTTCATGTCGGCGGGTTTGAGCCACACCAGACCGTGCTTCGCATCCAGGCGCTTCACCGTCTCCCAGGACTCCTGCGGCGACATGCGCTTGTTGATGTGGTTGAAGATGATCAGCGACGTGCCGGTGTACTCCCAGGTCATATCAATCTGCTTGTTGATCATCGCGTTGCGGGAGATCACCGTGGCAATATTGGTTTTTGGCTGAACCTGAAAACCTTTCTTTTGCAGGTACTGTACGGTCATCGCCGAGAGAATGTGCTGCTCGGTAAAGCTCTTGGTCGCCAGAATCAGCGGGGCCGCCATCGCCTGGCCGGTGAACAGCGCCGCGGCACACAGCGCCGCCAGGCTGGATATCAGTCTCATAATAGCTCCTTGTTATTGTTATCGAGCGAGATGGGGACTCATCACGCGACCCAGCGCCGCCAGCAGGGTGTCGAGGATCAGGGCGAACAGGGCGGTGGCCGCCGCGCCGAGGATCAGGGTCGGGAAATCGTTCAGGTAAATGCCCGGGAAAATCAGCTCGCCGTAGCTGCTGGCGCCAATCAGAAACGCCAGCGGCGCGGTACCGACGTTAATGGCGGTAGCGATGCGGATCCCCGAGAGCATAACCGGCCAGGCGTTGGGCAGCTCAACCTGGCGCAGGCGCTGCCATTTGGTCATCCCAATCCCGTTTGCCGCTTCCAGCAGCGACGACGGGACGGAGCACAGCCCGGCGTAGGTATTGCGCACAATCGGCAGCAGCGAGGCGAGGAACAGGGCGATGATGGCGGGCGTATCGCCGATACCAATCACCACCATCGCCAGCGCCAGCACGGCCAGCGGCGGCAGGGTGTTGCCGACATTAAAGATTTGCATCACGTATTCGGCGACGCCCCGCGCGGCCGGACGGCTCAGCAGAATACCGGCCGGAATGCCCGCCAGCAGGGCAAAAAACATCGACGAGAAAACCAGAATCATGTGCTGTTGCCCGAGGTAGACCAGGTCAACCTGACGCGCCTTGATTGTCTCAAGCCCGATTCCCCAGACGAGGAGGGCGAGGACCACGAGAATGGCGCCGACAAATAGCAGCGAGCGTTTGAGTAATGGGTGCATTGCGGTGTGTCTCCCTGTGCGCATGCGTTATAGCAACCACCGGTTGCCTGTTGTTATGCCATGTTTCGGCAGGGGTAATTGACCTATAGCAAGCGTTTGGGAAGGGTTCCAGCGAAGGGGGGAAATCAGTAACCCTATGAAATTAGTGACAACCTTAATTAAAGCCTTATGGCGTAAGGGCTGGTTGCGTGCCGGGCAGAATAGTCCTAAAGCGAATTTTCAATAGTGACAGTGTCACATATTAAAGGGCGCCCTTACGCCGAGAGTCGTTCGTTATTTAGATAGAGGCACGAACCCGGCGAACGCGAACCGAGATGCTAATGATAGAAAAAATGGCAACAATCGCGAGCAGCAGCCCAAGCGCCAGCATGGCGTTAAACCCAATCCATCTGAACAACAGCAGCCCAGCAATCCCTCCGCTCATAAACGAGAAAATGGTGGTTAAGTGAGTTTTCAGCTGACTTTTTTGTGCCGCGGTATCCTTCGAGTAATCCCTGCGAAGCATCGCCACCAGCACGGAGGCCAGTGATATGCCTGCATCCGTTAGCGTGCCGGTAATGTGCGTCGATCTCACCCGCCCTCCGGAGAGCTGCGTGGAGGTTGAATTATGAATGCCCATCAGGCCGCACAGAAAAATAATAATCTCGCGGTTGCTCGTGAGGGCGTGGAAATACATCTCGTAGAGAGAGATGCCGGTCAATAGTACCCCCTCGACGAAAAGGATTTGGCAAAAAACCAGCCTGATATTGCGGATAATGCCCCAGAGTACTATAAGACGAGCAAGGATGGCGCCGGTGACAAAAGAGAGAATAATCGAGCCAAAGAAAATCATATCGCTCAGATCGGTGGAGGAGACTTCGCTGGATAATTGTGAGGTATTGCCGGTCATGTGAGAGGGGAAAAAGCCAAATGCCCCAAGGGCGATGGCGTTAAGCAAACCTGCCGAGGTCGCCAGCCAGAGGGCAAGCCGACGATCCTCCTTATGCGTTCGTTCTTTCTTGAGTCTAATCAGCAAGAATACCTCCGGGTTGAGCTTTGCCTGAATAGTCAGGCTAGCAAAGCGGTGCAACGGGCTGTCCAGGATATGGCTTAATTATTATTCCCTCTGACGCCAATCAGGGTTTAGTAATTAAATAAAATATCCTTGCTCAAGGTGTGGGCGTAAATAATTTATATCATGCCGTTATTGCCGTGACGCAAAAACGCCGGGCGCTGGTTGAGGCGCTCATACCAGGCCTCAATCGCCGGCACGTCGGGCTTGTCAAACGGCGTCATCTTCCAGCGATTCACCGACAGCCCAAGCACCACGTCCGCAAGGGTAAACGTCTCGCCCGCCGCAAAGGCCCCGGTGCGCTGCAGCTGGTTTTCCAGAATGGTGATGCAGTGGTTCCACTCTTTTATTCCCGCCGCAATGCGCGCAGGGTCGTTAAAGTCCGGGTTTTTTCGTCCCAGCGCCGGGAAGACATAGCGCCAGGCGTTATTGAATTCAGTTGCCTGCCAGTCCATCCAGCGCTCAACGTTGGCGCAGGCCTGCGGCTCTGCAGGCAGCAGATCGTGACGTCCGGCCTTGCGCGCCAGATAGCGGCAGATGGCGTTGGACTCCCACAGCACGAAATCGTCATCCATCAGCACCGGCACCATGGCATTGGGGTTCAGCGCGCGGAAGTCATCCGTTTCTGTTGAGGCAAAACCGCTGCCGTAGTCTTCCTGCAGGTAAGGGATGCCCGCTTCTTCACAGGTCCAGAGCACTTTACGAACGTTGATGGAGGTGGTTTTACCGAGGATGTTAATCATGACGCCGCTTCTCTTCAGGGGGATTAATCATTTAAAAACAATACACCCTTTGCGCGAAGAGGGAGGGATAATATTGAGTGAGGAGTGCTCTGTACGGGCATGTCAGCGCGTTTTAAGCGGAAACGTTACGTCTTCAGGGTGCGTAATGGCGGTTATTCCGCGCCGTTTTCTCCAGAGGCGCCTGCTTGCTTAATGCATGGAAAAAATTTAGGCTAACATCAGAGATATGCTTGCTCATTAAAGGCTTAGAAATGGAAAAAATAACCCCTGAATATACGTCCGTTGACTTATCTCGTTGGGCAAGGAAGGAACATTTTGAGATTTTTCAGGGGTTCGCTCAGTCGACGTTTAACCAGACGGTTTTAATCGATATTACTGCGCTGTTAAAACATATCAAAGCGGTCGGCTGGAAATTTTACCCAACTATTATTTTTCTCATTTCGAAAATCGTCAACAGTCATCCGGAGTTCCGTATGGCCATGAAAGACAATGAGCTTATTATATGGAATGAAGTTCATCCAAATTATACCATTTTCCATAATGAAACAGAGACCTTTTCATCATTATGGAGCCATTATGATGGCAATATTCAGCACTTCCAGAAGACCTACGCTGAAGACATTGCGCGCTACGGTAATAATTTTTCTTATTGGCCTAAAGAAGAATCCCGGGAAAATATTTTTTTCATATCGGGTATTCCCTGGGTGAGTTTTACCAGCTTTAACGTCAACGTTGCGCACATGAAGAACTTTTTTGCCCCTATGTTTACGCTTGGAAAATACTATGAACAAGATGGCAAAGTATTATTGCCCCTTGCCGTTCAGGTTCATCATTCCGTGTGCGATGGTTTCCATGTGGCAAGACTGTACAATGAACTACAAGAGATGATTGATGCCTTGCCGCAATCCGGCGCGTGACGTTAATAAAAAAGCCGCAAGCAGCATGCTGCTTGCGGCGTCAGGCTCGGTGACGATGTGGCAATCAGGCAGCTTTTACCGCTCTGATTTTTTTACTGTCAGCCGCAGGGGCATCGAGAGCAGGGAGCTTGCTGGTGCGCAGAATATGCTGCACGGTCTCTTTCTGCTCGGCGAGATACAGACCAAGATTTTCAGCCTGCGTTTCATCCATCTGCATTCCGCTTTGCAACAGCCAGTCGGTGAACGCGTCTGCCATATCGAGCAGCTTGTCGTGAGCGTCAGCCTCTTTCTTACTGGCAAATGTCATTTTCTCTTCACCTTTTCTTACGACAACATATTTTATTTCAACAGCCATCACGCACCTCTCATACTGTATTTATATACAGTATAACAGCTTCGGGATGATGTTGCAGTAAAAAGTGAGCTACTGGTGCATCGGCTGCGTTTCACGGCCGCCGATACTGCGTCGCCATGCGCCAGGTGCCTGACCGAATTGGCGCTTAAAGCTGCGGTTGAACGACTGCTGAGAGTCAAACCCGAGCGCGATTGCCACGTTCAGGATGGGTTCATCGCTGTGGGCTAAGCGCTCAACCGATTTTTGCAGCTTTTGCGCGCGAATATAGCCGGCGAGGGGATAGCCCGTGTGCTCTTTAAACAGGCGCTGGAGGTGCCATTTCGAGTAGCCGGAGCGCCTGGAGACGGTCTCAATGTCCAGGCGACTGTCGAGGTTGTTATCAATCCAGTCGAGTAAATCATGCATAAATGCGCCAGTGTTCATCAGGTTTCCCCCACGCAGCGATAGAAAGGTATCTTTATCTGTTGCATTTTAAGGTGGCCTGGTTTCTCGATAATTGCAAGTTTTATTGTTGCATTTAAATCCTTGCCCGAAACGGGCCTTTTAACGCCGCCTCAAATAGCACATAAAGTGCAACAATTATTCTTGCACTTAGTTAGGCGCATTCCTACAATCGCCGCGATAGTGTATTCGAAACTGTTACAGTTTTGTGGCGATGAACGACACAAATGGCCTTAAGCCAGCCCGGACAAAGGAAGTGGCGCGGCACCTCCCGCTGCGTCTTGCCCGGCGGCTACAATTACCGGAATAAAAATAATGAGCCTGCAAAAAACCTGGGGAAACTATCATCTGAATGCGCTGGGAGCGATGATGCTCTCCGTGCTGCTCGTCGGATGTGATGACAGCGTCGCGCAAAACGCCGCGCCGCCCGCGCCCGCCGTTAATGCTGCAGACGTGGTTGTGAAATCCATTAGCCAGTGGGATAGCTTTAACGGCCGGATTGAAGCCGTGGAAAGCGTGCAGCTTCGTCCCCGTGTCTCTGGCTACATCGACAAAGTGAATTTCACCGACGGCCAGGAGGTGAGAAAGGGCGAGGTGCTGTTCACGATTGATGACCGAACCTATCGCGCCGCCCTGGAGCAGGCGCAGGCGACGCTGGAGAGAGCCAAAACGCAGGCCAGCCTGGCGCGAAGCGAGGCTAACCGTACCGATAAACTCATTAATACCAACCTGGTATCCCGTGAAGAGTGGGAGCAGCGCCGTTCGGCCGCCATTCAGGCGCAGGCCGATATTCGCGCAGCCCAGGCTGCGGTAGACGCCGCGCAGCTGAATCTCGACTTCACCAAAGTGACGGCTCCTATTGATGGCCGCGCCAGCCGGGCGTTAATCACCAGCGGCAATCTGGTCTCCGCGGGCGACAGCGCCAGCGTGCTCACCACCCTGGTCTCGCAGAAGACGGTTTACGTCTACTTTGACGTGGATGAGTCAACCTATCTTCACTATCAAAATCTCGCCCGCAACGGGCAGGGGGCGTCCAGCCACCATACGGCGCTACCGGTTGAGATCGGCCTTGCCGGCGAGGAGGGCTACCCCCATCAGGGTAAAGTGGATTTCCTTGATAATCAGCTCACGCCGAGTACCGGTACGATCCGCATGCGCGCGCTGCTGGATAACGCGCAGCGTCAGTTCACGCCGGGACTCTTTGCCCGCGTGCGCCTGCCGGGCAGCGCGGAATTCCAGGCCATGCTTATTGACGACAAAGCGGTACTGACTGACCAGGATCGCAAGTATGTCTATATCGTGGATAAAGAGGGTAAAGCGCAGCGTCGCGATATTACGCCGGGGCGTCTGGCCGACGGTTTACGCATCGTGCAGCAGGGGCTGAAACCTGGCGATAAGGTCATCGTTGACGGTCTACAGAAAGTGTTCATGCCGGGTATGCCGGTGAACGCGAAAACCGTCGCCATGACCACCAGCACCGCCCTCAACTGATCACTTGACCTGAGAATCCTTCCCATGGACTTTTCCCGCTTTTTCATCGACAGGCCGATTTTCGCTGCCGTACTGTCGATTCTGATTTTTATCACAGGATTAATCGCCATCCCGCTTCTGCCGGTGAGTGAATATCCTGACGTCGTACCGCCAAGCGTACAGGTGCGCGCGGAGTATCCGGGCGCCAACCCGAAAGTGATTGCCGAGACCGTGGCGACGCCGCTGGAAGAGGCGATCAACGGCGTCGAGAACATGATGTACATGAAATCCGTTGCCGGCTCGGACGGCGTGCTGGTTACTACCGTCACGTTCCGTCCGGGTACCGATCCGGATCAGGCGCAGGTGCAGGTGCAAAACCGCGTAGCGCAGGCCGAGGCGCGTCTGCCGGAAGACGTGCGGCGCCTGGGCATCACGACGCAGAAGCAGTCGCCAACGCTGACGCTAGTGGTGCATCTGTTCTCGCCCAACGGTAAGTACGATTCACTGTATATGCGCAACTACGCCACGCTGAAGGTGAAGGACGAGCTGGCGCGTCTGCCCGGCGTCGGCCAGATTCAGATTTTCGGCTCCGGTGAATACGCCATGCGCATCTGGCTGGATCCGAACAAGGTCGCGGCCCGCGGGCTGACCGCCTCGGACGTGGTCACGGCAATGCAGGAGCAGAACGTGCAGGTCTCCGCGGGCCAGCTTGGCGCCGAGCCGCTGCCGAAAGAGAGCGATTTCCTGATCTCCATTAACGCCCAGGGTCGTCTGCATACCGAAGAAGAGTTTGGCAACATTGTCCTGAAAACGTCGGAGGACGGTTCGGTCGTGCGCCTGCGTGACGTGGCGCGGATTGAAATGGGTTCCGGCAGCTATGCGCTGCGTTCCCAGCTTAACAATAAAGACGCGGTCGGGATTGGTATCTTCCAGTCACCGGGGGCGAACGCCATCGATTTGTCTAACGCGGTGCGTGCCAAAATGGACGAGCTGTCCACCCGTTTCCCGGAAGATATGAAGTGGGCGGCACCTTACGATCCGACGGTTTTCGTGCGCGACTCCATCCGTGCGGTGGTGCAAACCCTGCTGGAAGCGGTGGTGCTGGTTGTACTGGTGGTGATCCTGTTCCTGCAAACCTGGCGCGCGTCGATCATTCCGCTGATCGCGGTGCCGGTGTCGGTGGTGGGGACGTTCAGCATTCTCTATCTGCTGGGCTTTTCGCTTAACACCCTGAGTTTATTCGGGCTGGTACTGGCGATTGGTATCGTGGTGGACGATGCCATCGTGGTGGTGGAAAACGTCGAGCGAAACATTGAAGAGGGGCTTGCGCCGCTTGCGGCGGCGCATCAGGCGATGCGTGAAGTCTCCGGGCCCATTATCGCAATTGCGCTGGTGTTGTGCGCGGTGTTCGTGCCGATGGCGTTCCTCTCCGGCGTAACCGGTCAGTTCTACAAGCAGTTTGCGGTGACGATAGCGATTTCCACGGTGATCTCCGCCATTAACTCGCTAACGCTCTCTCCGGCGCTGGCCGCGCTGCTGTTAAAACCGCACGGCGCGCCGAAAGACTTCCCGACCCGGCTTATCGATCGCCTGTTCGGCTGGATTTTCCGTCCGTTTAACCGCTTTTTCCATCGTAGCTCTAACGGCTATCAGGGGCTGGTGGGCAAAACGCTTGGCCGACGCGGCGCGGTGTTTGTGGTGTATCTGCTGCTGCTGTGTGCCGCGGGCGTCATGTTTAAAGCGGTACCCGGCGGGTTTATTCCGACACAGGATAAGCTCTACCTGATTGGCGGCGTGAAGATGCCGGAAGGCTCGTCGCTGGCGCGCACCGACGCGGTGATCCGCAAAATGAGCGAAATCGGCATGAATACCGAAGGCGTGGACTACGCGGTGGCTTTCCCGGGGCTGAACGCGCTGCAGTTTACCAACACGCCGAATACCGGGACGGTGTTTTTTGGCCTGAAGCCGTTTGACCAGCGCAAGCACTCTGCGGCGGAAATTAACGCGGAGATCAACGCGAAAATCGCGCAAATCCAGCAGGGCTTTGGTTTCTCCATTCTGCCGCCGCCGATTCTGGGGCTGGGTCAGGGGTCTGGCTACTCGCTGTATATTCAGGATCGCGCGGGTCTGGGCTATGGCGCGCTGCAAAACGCGGTGAACACCATGTCCGGTGCGATTATGCAGACGCCGGGAATGCACTTCCCGATCTCAACCTATCAGGCTAACGTTCCGCAGCTGGACGTGCAGGTTGACCGCGATAAGGCGAAAGCGCAGGGCGTGTCGCTGACCGATCTGTTCGGTACGCTGCAAACCTATCTGGGCTCGTCGTACGTGAACGACTTCAACCAGTTCGGGCGCACCTGGCGCGTGATGGCGCAGGCAGACGGGCAGTTCCGCGACAGCGTGGAAGATATTGCGAATTTACGCACCCGGAATAGCCAGGGCGAAATGGTGCCGATTGGCAGTATGGTGAAAATCACGACCACCTACGGACCGGATCCGGTGATCCGCTATAATGGCTACCCGGCGGCGGATCTGATTGGCGATGCCGACCCGCGCGTACTCTCGTCCGCGCAGGCGATGACGCAGCTGGACGCGATGTCTAAGCAGATCCTGCCGAATGGAATGAACATTGAATGGACGGATCTGAGCTTCCAGCAGGCCACGCAGGGCAATACGGCGCTGATCGTCTTCCCGGTCGCGGTACTGCTGGCGTTCCTGGTGCTGGCGGCGCTGTATGAAAGCTGGACGCTGCCGCTGGCGGTGATCCTCATCGTTCCGATGACCATGCTTTCCGCGCTGTTTGGCGTCTGGCTGACCGGGGGCGATAACAACGTCTTCGTGCAGGTGGGGCTGGTGGTGCTGATGGGACTGGCCTGTAAAAACGCGATTCTTATCGTGGAGTTTGCCCGCGAGCTGGAAATTCAGGGTAAAGGCATCATGGAAGCAGCGCTGGAAGCGTGCCGCCTGCGTTTACGTCCGATTGTGATGACATCCATCGCCTTTATCGCCGGGACCATTCCGCTGATCCTCGGTCACGGCGCGGGCGCAGAAGTGCGCGGCGTCACCGGGATTACGGTCTTCTCCGGGATGCTGGGCGTGACGCTGTTTGGTCTGTTCCTGACGCCGGTCTTTTACGTGACGCTGCGTAAGTTCGTGACGCGCGGCAAAGTGGAAAGAGAGGTTCTGCCTGCGTAGGGATATCGCAGATAACAAAAAACCGCACTCACTATGAGGGCGGTTTTTTTTTGCGTAAATTACTGGGCTTTTTTGTACTGGGCAATCAGTTCAGGTAAAGGATCGCACCCGCTGGTATCGGCTTTTTTGACCTCGTCCAGCGCGCTTGCCACGGTGTGGCGCGCTAATACCGCGAGCGAAGCCTGCTCTGCTTCTTCGGAAATAGATTTGAAGTACCAGCAGGCGTTCGCGCTGACCACGCAGCGGGCCGGCACGTCCGGGCGCGACGCCCAGAGTTTTTTATCTTCGGTAACTGAAAGGTAGATATCGCGCAGGGTAATCTCTTCCGGCGGACGTCCAAGATGAATTGAGCCGTTGCGGCCAAGCGTTGAGACGATAATGCCGTCACGCGTGAGTGGAACCATCAATTTGCGGATAAAGCTCGGGTTGGCTTCCAGGCCGTAGGCCAGAATCGCACTCGTCGAACGTTCACCTAGTTGCTCCGCCATCGCTACGCTGAGAACCATCTGCAAAGCTGTCGGGAAGCGGTAATCTAACATTTCTCTTTCCTGGGTTGCGGTGAATCTTGTTCTTTTTGGCACCGCAGAGGTGAATAAGCAATAAACAACAATATAACAAATACGGTAATTTTTTTGAAGCAATCTGCGGCATTTGCGATCAAACACCCTGTTCTGGTTTAGCTATACGTGCGGTTCGGGAAGTCAACCGTCACCAGGAGGCCACCTTTTGCGGAAGTACTCAGGTTTACGCTGCTGCCGTGCTGCTGTGCAACGGCTTTGACAATGGCAAGCCCCAGTCCGCTCCCGCTTTGCAGCTGATTGGGATCGCGGAAAAACCGGTCGAATACGCGCTCGCGCAATTCAACCGGGATACCCGGCCCCCGATCGGAGACGCGTAGCTGGGCTGAATTATCTGCTGAGCGTACCTCTACCTGAATCCGCCCGCCCTCAGGACTGTACTTCACGGCGTTTTCAATGAGATTGTCTATAAGCGACATCAGACGCTCCCTGACGCCAGCGATCCAAATCTCATCCTCAGCGAAGAATTCCAGCTCAATCTTGCGCCCGGACGCTAGCGGCTCCAGCGCAGCCATCCGCTCTTGTATGAGCGAGGTTAGCGGCACGGGCTCCATCGCGGTGTCAATGCGCGCTTCACTGTGCATCATCAGCAGCAGCTGGTTGACAAGACGGGCCGCCCGGCTATTGCTGCGCACAATCCCTGCAAGCAGCTGCCGCTGGCTCTCGCTGCTCACCCAGGACTGCAGCGCCTCCACGTTGATGCGCATCGCGGCCAGCGGCGTACGCAGCTCGTGCGCGGCGTCCGCAATGAATACCCGTTCGCGTTCCGCGCTTTCCCGCACTCTGGCAAGAAAGTCATTAATCGCGTCCACCATCTGGCGGAGTTCCTTATGCCCGGGAACGGCCTTTAAAGGGGAGAGATCGTCAGGCGAACGTAATGAAATCTCATTAACCACCTTGCTCCAGGGGCGCATCGCAATGCGGATTGACAGCCACGCAGGAAACAGAAGAAAAGGAATGCATACCAGCAGCGGCATAATGTAGTAGCCCCGCGAGTTCAGGTAGATAAAGAAGTTCCAGCTTCCGGCAGGGGTGAAAAGGGTAACCTCCACGTTGGAGTGGGGGGATTTAAGCGTGCGGCTCGTCCAGGCGTGACCTTCACTCTGAACGCGCTGCATTTCGCCCAGTCTGGTGTTTTTTACCCCCGTAGGTGCACCATCAGAAGAGAAAATAACCGCGTTGTTTTTGCGAACGATCAGGTTAATCGACAGCTCCGGATCTTCACCGCCGCCATAGCCTTCCCGCAACGCTTTGCTGAATGCTTCCAGAACATCATTACGATCCTGCGGGCGCTCGTCACTGAGATCAACCAGAGTAAAAATGGTTTCGTAAGTCTTACTTCCCGTGAGTATCGGAGGGCTACGCAGGTCTTCCAATAAAATAAAGGTTAAAAAAAGACACCACAGCAGGGTAAGCAGCAGCATCTGGGCGATGATAATTCGCCGTACCAGCGTTGGGCGCCTCAGTTGGTGCCAGACATTTCGCATTAATCTGTCACCTTCTGGATAGCGACGGTATCAATGACATACCCGACGCCCCGCACCGTTCGTACATAGCCGTCACCAATTTTTCGCCGCAAATTCCCCATATGCACGTCGAGCGCATTGCTGAGATTTTCCTTCGCGCCAAATATCCTCTCTTCCAGGAACCGCCGCGTGATCACCCGGTCAGCGCGCAGCATCAACGTTTCAAGCAGCGCATATTCACTGGCCGTCAACTCAACGTGACGCGCGTTCACCGTTACGCGACGCGTCGGAATATGAAGCGATAAGCTCCTGATTTCTATCGCTTCATTTTCAAAACCGTAGCTGCGTCGCGCAAGGGCTCTGACTCGCGCCAGCAGTTCGGCGAGAACGAAGGGTTTGACAAGATAGTCGTCTGCGCCAGCATCCAGCCCGCACAGGCGATCCTGCAGGGTGCCTCGCGCCGTCAGGATAATGACGGGGATCCCCTTAAGCTGCTGGCGCAAACGCGTCATCAGGCTCATGCCGTCGCCGTCGGGCAGCCCCAGGTCGAGCAGAATAAGTTCCGGCACGCCGACCTCAAGCTGATGCAGCGCATCCTCTTTACGGCGAACCCATATGACATCAAACCCTTGATCTGAAAGGGCGATACGTACGCCATTGCCGAGATCCAGGTCGTCTTCGATTAGTAAGATTTTCACATTGGTAACTGTATCAACAGTGAATGAAGAACAACTTAAGAAAAAAACGGTAGCAGGAAATCCGTCCGGTTGACAGCGCCCGCACGCGCTTCAGCGTTTCTTCATTTTCGGCTCATAAGAACCTCAGGGTGAGTATTCAGAATGAGTGCTCTGGCGTGTAAACCGCTTGCATTGCAATCATTTGAATCCAAAGGACTTCTTCAATGAGTAACATCGAACTGCGTCATACTTTCCCCTATTTACTTCCGAGCCGCAGACTGAAAAACATCGTGCCGGGCGTTATTCTGGCGTTACTGGCTACCCCGGTACTGGCGGCAGAGCAGAAACAGGGCAATGTCTTAACCCTGGGGGGAGGCGTGGACGTCGCGCCACGCTACTCGGGTTCGGATAAAAGCCGGGTCTCGGCAGCTCAGGTAATAGATTATTCCATGGCAAATGGTTTCTTTATCAGCACCACGCGGGGTATCGGTTACGGAAACAACATTGGCAACCTGGATTACAACGCCGCACTGAGCTACCGAACAGGCCGTAAAGATAAAGACGTGAGCAGTGATTCGATCAGCTCCGGCAGCGACTACCTGCGGGGGATGGGCGATATCAAAGGTTCCGCTATCGTGGTGCCGGGGCTGGGGTATAAGGTGACCGACTGGCTCAATCTGCAGCTGCAGGCTGAGATCCCGGTTTCTGAGAGAGACAACGGTGAGGCGGTGCATTTCGGCATTTCCAGCCCGCTCTACACATCGTCGAAAAATGCGGTGACGCTGGGGCTGACGGGCAGCTGGGGTTCCGGCAAGTACATGCAAACGTACTATGGGGTTAATGCTGCCCAGTCCGCCGCATCGGGATTTGCCCGACATGACGCCGGAGCGGGAATTTACGCCTGGTCGATGAACCTTGACTGGACCTACAGGCTCACCTCGCGCTGGAGCGTTCTCACCTCCGCGGGCGTAACGCAGCTGACGGGGGATGCGGGTGATAGCCCGATCGTGCAACGTAAAACGTCGCCAACGGGAAGCCTGAAGGTGACGTACAGTTTCTGATTGCGGGTTGCTTATAGATATGAGCGCGCAATAGCGACGAATTTGAGCCGCCCCGGAAAGATGATGGGGCGGTAGTTTTTAAATGATGTTTAACAGCAGTCAGAATAATGAGTTGACTGACGTTTTATTAAGAACTGAGAGGCATCGACCTGACTCCGGAGCATTTGGAAACCAGAACCTCACTGAGAAGTGTGCCAATATGACGTGGCTATCATCCCTGTCCGGAGAATAAAGTGCTCGGAAAATTATTGTTAAAGTACATGCCAGGGTTACAAAATTTGTTAGCCTACGATAAAAGCTGGCTAAAACATGATGTTAAAGCTGGATTATCCGTTGCGGCTGTAGCGCTACCCGTTGCTATTGCTTATGCTGAATTGGCAGGTGTTGGGGCAATTGTGGGGCTCTATTCCTGCGTTTTACCGATGATAGCTTATGCACTGTTTGGTTCTTCACGTCAGCTTATTGTTGGCCCTGATGCAACGACCTGCGCCGTGATTGCAGCCGTCGTGTTTCCTCTTTCTGCAGGCAATCCTGAACTGCACTGGCAACTGACGATCGTCATGACGTTGATGATGGGCGGGTGGTGCCTGCTTGCCAGTAAATTTCACCTGGGTGCACTTGCCGATCTCCTTTCTCATCCCATTCTTACAGGGTTGCTTAATGGCGTAGCCGTGACGATTATTGTCGGGCAATTAGGCAAGGTTTTGGGGATCAAGCTCGATGAAGCGCAGGTTATTGAGAAAATACTGGCCTTGCCAGGCCAACTTTTAGACAGCCATGTATTAACAATAGGGATATCACTTTTAACGTTAATTATTTTAATGGTTATCAAAACGTATCGCAGCAACTGGCCAGCACCTCTGATTGCCATTGTGATAACAACGATACTGGTATGGGGAACATCTGCGCAACAGTATGGTATTGCCACGATTGGGGGGGATGGCTTCCAGCCTGGTTTACCCGTCGTTAACTGGGGTGCGTTCCAGCCCGGTCCGATGCGAGAATTAGTGATCCCGGCGCTGAACCTGGCTTTAGTGAGTTTTGTCAGTCTGATGCTGACCGCTCGCAGTTTCGCCGCGAAAAATGGCTATGAAATTAATGCTGATGCAGAGTTCCGGGCACTGGGTATTGCGAACATTATGTCTGGGCTATCTCAGGGATTTGCCATCAGTGGAGCCGATTCCCGGACCGCGGTTAATGATTCCGTTGGGGGGAAAAGTCAGCTGGTTTCCATAGTCGCAGCCTTACTGATAGGTTTAGTGGTGGTATTTTTCACGCAGCCATTACAATTTATTCCGGTATCTGCATTAGGTATTGTTCTAATGTATGCATCGTGGTCATTAATTGATTTACGTGGGTTATGGAACCTGAGGCGAAGAAATAAACAGGCATTTCGCCTGGCCTTCTTCACGTTTGGCTGTGTTTTAATCATCGGTGTAATTCAGGGGATCGGCCTTGCGGTGTTGCTTGGCCTGTTACAGTTCCTGCGTACGGTATTTCGTCCCTCTGAGCACTTACTGGGGACTGACGAAAATGGAATGATCCACTCATTAGGGAATACAACCGATATTAAAATGGTCCCGGGCGTGCTGATGTATCGATTTAACTCACCGTTGACCTATTTTAATGTGGCTTATTTTAAACGTCGGGTATTGAACCTGGTTGATGGTGCAGCATTACAACCTAAATGGGTGGTTATTGATGCCGTGGCTTGCTTCACCTATTCAGATATCAGTGTCCTGGCAACCATTAATGAGTTAAAGCGTGACCTGAAAGCCCGACAGATTATGTTAATCCTTGCGGGCAGGAAAACGGAATTAACACGTTGGTTTAAAGAAAGTAGGCCAACGATGAATGATGATGACATGATTCTGGCGCCAGACCTCTATTTGGCACTCCGGTTCATTCAAAGCAAAGAGAGTGTGAGTGAATCAGGTGGTGATGCACAACCAAACCCTGGTTAAAGGCTTGCTCGCCACCCGCGAGCAAGCCATATCCCTTAGCGATACAACGTCTTTTCCGCAACCGGAACAACCAACGCCGATCGCCAGTCCGCCAGCGTCAGCTGCGCAAGCCTGCCGAGCGCGATATAGAACGGATGCCCGGCGTTGTCGACAAACACCGACAGAAAGCGAGTGCTCCACGGCAGCAGATGCCACGCCAGAAGCCGATCGCACTCCGACTCGCGGCCATTCTCGGCCAGCCATGCCGCCAGCAGCAGCAGGGTGCCGAAATGATCTTCCGGTTCATTTTGCTGCATCTGAAACGCGATATTGTTTTCCCGCATCCACTGGCGCAGCGCGAGGGTTGAATCGCCAAACAGCACGGATTCACGGTCCAGCCAGACGGAACCCCACGGCGGAGCGGGCAGGGCATAAGGACCAATAAACAGCCGTTGCCAGGCATCCGTCAGCGGCTCATCGGAAGATGAAGCAAAGGTTTCGGCAACGGGCAGCAGCGTTTCCGGCGGCAGGGGCCAGTCCTCTATCCATTCGCCAGCGGTAAGTGCCTGCACCAGCGGGGCTGTCTGCTCGCTGTCTGGGGCGAAGTAAAACAGCGCGCCCAGTACGCGCGCGCTGAACGCGAACGAGTCACGGTGTGAGACGTCTTTCATTAAACCTTCCTTGCTCGCGCGGTTATGTCCGCGCGAAGTGATTAACCATTAATACAGACCAAAGCATAAACCAGGGTCATAGAATTCACCTTTTACACCTTCTCAATCTGCACCAGATTGGTGTGCTGCGGGTTGCCTTTTGCCAGCGGTGACGGGCGGTGCGTGGTCAGGGTGTTGATACACGAGCCGTGGTCGATACGATCGCCATTCATATTGGCATCGTGCCAGGCTCCCTGGCCCATGGCGCTTACGCCTGGCATGATGCGCGGCGTGACTTTGGCTTCTATTCTCACCTCACCGCGATCGTTAAAGACGCGCACCGTATCGCCGCTTTTAATGCTACGTTTCGCGGCATCAACGGGATTCAGCCAGACCTCCTGGCGGCAGGCCGCTTGCAGCACGTCGACGTTACCGTAGCTCGAGTGGGTGCGGGCTTTAAAATGGAAGCCAAACAGCTGCAGCGGGAACTGCGCGCGCTCGGGCGCATCCCAGCCGTCAAAGGTGGATGCATAGACGGGCAGCGGGCTGATGGTCTCATCTTTTGCCAGCTCCCAGGTCGCCGCAATATCCGCCAGCTTGCTGGAATAAATTTCAATCTTGCCTGAGGGCGTTTTAAGCGGGTTGGCTTCCGGGTTCTCGCGGAATTTTTTATAGGCCACAAAGTGTCCGTTCGGATCTTTGCGCTTATAGATGCCCATTTTTTTCAGCTCGTCATAGGACGGCAGCGTGGGATCTTTAGCGAGCATTTTGGCATACAGATACTGCAGCCACTCTTCCTGCGTTCGCCCTTCGGTAAATTTCTGATAGATATCCGGTCCGAGGCGTTTCGCCACTTCGCTCATGATCCAGTAGATAGGCTTGCGCTCAAACTTCGGCGCGGTCACGGGCTGGAGAAAAATCAGGTAACCCATGTTCCCGGCGTAATCGTTAGGGATAATGTCTTCCTGCTCGACGGTCATTAAATCTGGCAGCAGGATATCGGCGTATTTCGCCGATGAGGTCATAAAGTTGTCGATCACCACGATGGTTTCGCACTTGCTTTCGTCCTGCAGAATATCGTGGGTTTTATTGATATCGGAGTGCTGGTTAATAATGGTGTTGCCCGCGTAGTTCCAGATGAACTTAATTGGCACGTCCAGCTTATCTTTACCGCGCACCCCGTCGCGCAGAGCGGTCATTTCCGGGCCACGGGCGATGGCGTCCGTCCAGCTGAAGCAGGAAATTTGCGTTTTGACCGGGTTTTCCGGCAGCGGCATACGTTCGATAGTGATGGTGTAGGTCGACTCACGGGCGCCGCTGTTGCCGCCGTTGATCCCCACGTTGCCGGTCAGAATCGGCAGCATCGCGATGGCGCGGGAGGTCAGTTCACCGTTCGCCTGACGCTGTGGTCCCCAGCCTTGGCAGATATAGGCCGGCTTCGCGGATCCAATCTCGCGGGCCAGTTTAATGATGCGGTCTGCAGGAATGCCGGTGATGCGCGAGGCCCACTCCGGCGTTTTCGCCGTGTTGTCCTCACCCTGGCCGAGAATATACGCTTTATAGTGACCATTCGCGGGGGCACCTTCCGGCAGCGTTTTTTCGTCGTAGCCAACGCAGTATTTGTCCAGGAACGGCTGGTCCACCAGGTTTTCGTCGATCAATACCCAGGCAATCCCCGCCACCAGGGCGGCATCGGTACCCGGACGGATCGGGATCCACTCGTCTTCGCGTCCGGCTGCCGTATCGGTATAGCGCGGGTCGATGACAATCATGCGTGCGTTAGAACGCTCGCGGGCCTGCTCCAGATAGTAAGTAATCCCGCCGCCGCTCATGCGCGTTTCCGCCGGGTTATTGCCGAACATCACCACCAGTTTGGTATTTTCGATATCCGAGGTGCTGTTGCCGTCGTTGCTGCCGTAGGTATAAGGCATCGCGCAGGCGATTTGCGCCGTGCTGTAGGTGCCGTAGTGGCTCAGGAAACCGCCGTAGCAGTTCATCAGGCGCGCCACCAGCGAAGCGTAAGGGGAGGAGCGGGTGATATTGCCGCCGACAATCCCGGAGGAGTAATTAATATACACCGCTTCGTTGCCGTACTTGCTGACCACGTCTTTCAGGCTGGCGGTGATGGCGTTCAGCGCTTCGTCCCAGCTGATGCGCTCGAACTTGCCTTCACCCCGCTTACCCACGCGTTTCATCGGGTAGTTCAGACGGTCAGGGTGGTTGATGCGGCGGCGAATAGAGCGCCCGCGCAGGCAGGCCCGGACCTGGTGATTGCCGTAGATATCCTCACCGGTGTTATCCGTTTCGACCCAGTACACTTCGTCATCGCGGACGTGCAGACGCAGCGCACAGCGGCTACCGCAGTTGACCGAACAGGCGCCCCAGACCACTTTATCTTCTGCCGGTTTCATTGCATTTTGTACCGCGGCTGCGGCGCTTTTCAGTCCAAAAGGCAACGAAATTCCGCCAGCGGCAAGCGCCAGAGAACCTATCGCCGTAGATTTCACGAGTGTTCGACGGCTAATCCCGCCGTGATGTTCGATATCGGACATGGCTCACCCCACCATTGTGATTACATATTATTTTTCCCGAAACGATAACCGGGCTAATGATGGGGTGAGTGTTACTTATTTGGAGGTATTAAATATTAATCCTTGTCAAATCAAAGGGGATTGACGGTGATTTACTGAGGTTCAGCCGGTGCATTATCCTGATTGCCGGTCGCCGCCCCGCTGCCCGTACGGGTGTACAAAATTTTAAAGGTGTCGTTGGCACAGTGGCCCACCACCTGAGCGTCCGGCTGGTCAGCCTGATCGTTCGGCACAATGTTCAGCGTAAAACCTGACTCCGGCACGCCGTTGTTGATGATCTTCTGCTGAATGTCGCTTTTCACGCGCTCGCAGGAGTCCGGTGCCGCCAGCGCGGCCGTTGAGGCACTCATTAACAGCAGGGCGGTAATCCAGGGTAACCGTTTCATCTGTAGCTCCTTTTCTCTGTGTAGAGATTAATTTTAGCAGGCTTCGTGTAAACAACTGTATTTGCTAATATGATTGGGAATAATCTCTCTGTATTGGTAAAGAATGTGAAGAAATATGCAGCGATAACGCTCCTGGCAGCTACTCTCGCAGGGTGTGATAACAACTCCGCGCCGCTGTCGTTTACGCCCGAGATGGCGAGTTTTTCGAACGAATTTGATTTCGACCCTCTTCGCGGCCCGGTCAAGGATTTTACCCAGACGCTGTTCAACGAGAAGGGTGAAGTGTCCAAACGAGTCACCGGCACCGTGTCGGCGGAAGGGTGTTTCGATACGCTGGAGCTGCACGACCTGGAGGCTAACACGGGCGTAGCGCTGGTCCTGGATGCCAATTACTACATCGATGCAGAAACCCAGCAGCGTAAGGTGAAGCTGCAGGGCAAATGCCAGCTGGCCGAACTGCCGTCAGCCGGGGTGACGTGGGATACCGACGACAACGGCTTCGTGGTGGCCGCACATGGTAAAGAGATGGAGGTGAAGTACCGCTACGATGCGGATGGCTACCCGCTGGGCAAAACCACCGTCTCCGGGGATCAGCATTTATCGGTACAGTCGACGCCGTCTAAGGATCTGCGCAAAAGAATGGATTACTCGGCCGTGAGCCTGTTAAACGATAAGCCGCTGGGCAACGTGACGCAGAGCTGCGACTACGATCGCCACAATAACCCGGTGAGCTGCGATCTGACGATCACGGACGACAGCGTCAAACCCGCCGTTGAGCGCAAGTACACCATCAAAAACACGATTGAGTATTACTGAGAATGAAACCGCGCAGGCTACTGCGCGGTTGGTTTCAGCAGGCTGGCACCTGACGGCTTGTGACCGGCCAGATGCTGATGCTGGAAAATGCACATGCGAATGGTATTCCGGTATTCACCGTTGATAAAGAACTCATGAATCAGCTCGCCTTCTACCATAAAGCCCAGCTTGCGGTAGATATGGATCGCTTTTTCGTTCTCTTTATCCACGATCAGATAAAGCTTGTAGAGATTCAGGACGTTGAATCCGTAATCCATCGCCAGCTTCGCCGCCCGGGAGGCCAGGCCTTTCCCCTGGTGCTCCGGCGAAATAATGATCTGGAACTCCGCCCGGCGGTGAACATGGTTGATCTCAACCAGCTCCACCAGCCCGGCTTTGTCGCCTTCACACTCCACCACAAAACGACGCTCGCTCTGATCGTGAATGTGCTTGTCGTAAAGATCCGACAGCTCGACAAAGGCCTCGTACGGCTCTTCGAACCAGTAGCGCATCACGCTGGCGTTATTGTCGAGCTGGTGAACAAAGCGCAGGTCTTCACGCTCCAGCGGCCGGAGTTTTACGTCACAGGGCGCCGACATTATGGGGCTACCGTACGACCAGTGCGGCGATCCAGGCAGCGCAGGGTGTTCGGCTCCCAGTAGGCATTGACGTTCGCACTTTGCTGACACTTATCGCGTGCGTCAAAGGCGACATCTTCTTTGTCCCACTCTTTTTCAGCACGTTTGTTGACCTTCTGACGAAGGCTGCGGGTGTCATTCCATTGTTCTTTGTCCATCGCGGCGTTCTGGCGGCTTTGCGCGCTGTCACCAGACTCAATAATGAGCTTGCTGGTTTCCGCTGTCGCAGAGGCGGCAAAGGCGAACGATGACAGCGCCAGCAGGGCTGTCAGACAAAGGCGTTTGCTTAATGTAGTCATAGCGTTTCCTTTTAAATGGGTGCAGATGAGCAAGTTTCCCCGTTCAGATTCTACACCAAAGAGCAATAACGGCATACCCGCGACACGGGTATGGAAAAGTAAAAGATATCTTCAGGTACGCTGCCTAAATGAATCGTCACCTGAAATGAAACTGGCACAAAATGATGGGTTTTAGGGGGACGAGCAGGCGACCGTTTTTGTGATCGTTAGCCGATTTTATGATCATCATACTTGTATGGTAGTTATGTGAGTGGGTAAATTTCCGTCATCACAACGAACGATGTAAGGAAAGGAATTATGAAGATTGTCGCGGCTGACGTGTTTGTTACCTGCCCGGGGCGGAACTTTGTCACCCTTAAAATCACTACCGATGAAGGGATCGTTGGCCTCGGTGACGCCACGCTGAACGGGCGTGAGCTCTCCGTTGCTTCCTACCTGAAAGATCACCTCTGCCCGCAGCTGATTGGCCGCGACGCGCACCGTATCGAAGATATCTGGCAATTCTTCTATAAGGGCGCCTACTGGCGCCGCGGGCCGGTCACCATGTCGGCAATTTCCGCCGTGGATATGGCGCTCTGGGACATCAAAGCCAAAGCGGCCAATATGCCGCTCTATCAGCTGCTGGGCGGCGCATCCCGTGAGGGCGTAATGGTCTACTGCCACACCACCGGGCACACCATTGACGACGTGCTGGAAGATTACGCCCGCCATAAGGAGATGGGCTTTAAGGCGATCCGCGTCCAGTGCGGCGTGCCGGGCATGAAAACCACCTACGGCATGGCTAAAGGGAAGGGGTTGGCCTACGAGCCCGCCACCAAAGGCGACTGGCCGGAAGAGCAGCTCTGGTCCACCGAGAAATACCTCGATTTCACGCCAAAACTGTTTGACGCGGTGCGCAGTAAATTTGGCTTCAATGAGCATCTCCTGCACGACATGCACCACCGCCTGACGCCCATCGAAGCGGCGCGCTTCGGCAAGAGTATCGAAGCGTTCCGCATGTTCTGGATGGAAGACCCAACGCCTGCGGAAAACCAGGAGTGCTTCCGCCTGATCCGCCAGCATACCGTCACGCCAATTGCGGTGGGCGAGGTGTTCAACAGCATCTGGGACTGCAAGCAGCTTATTGAAGAGCAGCTTATCGACTATATCCGCACCACTATCACCCATGCAGGGGGGATCACCGGGATGCGCCGCATCGCGGACTTCGCGTCGCTCTATCAGGTGCGTACCGGCTCGCACGGCCCGTCCGATCTGTCGCCGATCTGCCACGCGGCCGCGCTGCATTTCGACCTGTGGGTGCCGAACTTCGGCGTGCAGGAATATATGGGATACTCCGAACAGATGCTGGAAGTCTTCCCGCACAGCTGGCGCTTTGATAACGGCTATATGCACCCGGGCGAGAAGCCGGGGCTGGGCATTGAGTTTGATGAAAAGCTGGCGGCGAAATACCCGTACGATCCGGCCTATCTGCCGGTAGCCCGTCTCGAAGACGGCACGCTGTGGAACTGGTAACCGAGGAGCAAACGATGAAAAGCGTAGTGATTCAACAGCCGAACCAGCTGGTGATTGAAGAGCGTCCGCGCCCGGAGCCAGGCGCAGGGGAAGTCCGCGTCAAAATCAAGCTGGCCGGGATCTGCGGGTCAGACAGCCACATCTACCGCGGGCATAATCCGTTTGCAAAATATCCGCGCGTGATTGGCCACGAGTTTTTTGGCACGATCGACGCCGTGGGCGAGGGCGTAGAACCGTCCCGGTTAGGGGAGCGCGTTTCGGTGGATCCGGTGATCAGCTGCGGGCACTGCTACCCGTGCTCCGTCGGCAAGCCTAACGTCTGCACCTCGCTGGTGGTGCTGGGCGTCCACCGCGACGGCGGATTCAGCGAATATGCCGCCGTGCCCGCTAAAAATGCCTGGCGCATCCCGGATGCGATCCCGGATAAACACGCCGTGATGGTTGAACCTTTCACCATTGCCGCCAACGTGACGGGGCAGGCTAACCCTACCGAACAGGACGTTGCGCTTATCTACGGCGCAGGGCCGATGGGACTGGTCACCGTACAGGCGCTGAAGGGCGTCTACAACGTGAAGCAGGTAATCGTCGTCGACAGAATCAATGAGCGTCTGGCCATGGCCCAGCGCAGCGGCGCGGACTGGGTCTTTAATAACGGCGAAAAGTCGCTGCAAGCCGCGCTGGACGAAAAAGGCATCAAGCCGACGCTGATTATTGATGCCGCCTGTCATCCGTCGATTTTGCAGGAGGCGGTCACCCTGGCTTCCCCGGCGGCGCGCATCGTGCTGATGGGCTTCTCCAGCGAGCCGAGCCAGATAGTCCAGCAGGGGATTACCGGTAAAGAGCTGGCGATCTTCTCCTCGCGCCTCAATGCCAACAAATTCCCGGTCGTCATCGACTGGCTTGAAAAAGGGCTGATCGACCCGGAAAAACTGATCACCCATACCTTTGACTATCACCATGTAACAGACGCCATCGAACTGTTTGAAAAAGACCAGCGGCAGTGCTGCAAGGTTTTACTGACGTTCGGGCAATAACCCTACACGCGGTTAAGAGCCCGCGAAGACGGGCTCTCAGTGGTACGCATCTTACCTTTAGAGATAGCCATTATGACGCAAGCACAACCTCAAAGAACCACCTCAGATCTGGTGAAAGCCGCCGTCTCCGGCTGGCTGGGCACCGCGCTGGAGTTTATGGATTTCCAGCTCTACTCGCTGGGGGCGGCGCTGGTATTTCATGAAATCTTCTTCCCGGAACAGTCGGCCGCGATGGCGCTGATTCTGGCGATGGGAACCTACGGCGCGGGCTACATCGCGCGTATCGTCGGGGCCTTTATCTTCGGCAGAATGGGCGACAGCATTGGTCGTAAAAAGGTGCTGTTTATCACCATCACCATGATGGGGATCTGCACCACGCTGATTGGCGTGCTGCCGACCTACGCGCAGATCGGCATTTTTGCGCCCGTACTGCTGGTGACGCTGCGTATCATTCAGGGGCTGGGCGCCGGGGCGGAGATCTCCGGGGCCGGGACCATGCTGGCGGAGTACGCCCCGAAAGGGAAACGCGGCATCATCTCCTCGCTGGTGGCGATGGGGACTAACTGCGGGACGCTGAGCGCCACGGCGATCTGGGCCATTATGTTCTTCGCCCTCGATCGTGAACAGCTGCTCGCCTGGGGCTGGCGCGTGCCGTTCCTTGCCAGCGTCGTGGTGATGATCTTTGCCATCTGGCTGCGAATGAACCTCAAGGAGAGCCCGGTCTTTGAGAAAGTAAACGATGCAGAAACCGTGCAGCCGGACACCTCGCTGGGTTCAATGGTGAAAAGTAAATCCTTCTGGCTGGCGACCGGCCTGCGCTTCGGTCAGGCGGGCAACTCGGGGCTGATCCAGACCTTCCTCGCGGGTTATCTGGTCCAGACGCTGCTGTTCGATAAAGCGATTCCCACCGACGCGCTGATGATAAGTTCTATTCTCGGGTTTATCTCCATCCCGCTGCTGGGCTGGCTTTCCGACAAAGTGGGGCGCAGGCTGCCGTACATTATCCTCAATATCTCCGCCATTATTCTGGCGTACCCGATGCTGTCGATTATCGTCGATAAGAGCTATGCGCCGGGGACAATCATGCTCTCGATCATCGTTATCCATAACTTCGCCGTGCTGGGGCTGTTTGCGCTGGAAAATATCACCATGGCGGAGATGTTTGGCTCGCGAAATCGCTTTACCCGTATGGCTATCGCCAAGGAGGCGGGCGGTCTGGTGGCGGTGGGCTTTGGCCCGGTACTGGCGGGGATTTTCTGCAATATGACGGGTTCCTGGTGGCCGATTGTAGCCATGCTGGTGGCTTATTCCGTGATTGGGCTGGTTTCGGCGTTCCTGATGCCGGAAGTCCGCGACCGCGACCTCAGCGCGGCTGAAGATGCCGCCGAGGCCGCGCCGAAAGAGCGCGTGGGTTACGGCGCGGTCTCCACGCGACGCTAGTGGTTTATATCTTTCGTGACTTATCACACAACTTTTTGTTTATGTCACACCACCTGAGCAAAAGTTAATATAAATCAAAAACTCAAACGGCAGTATCAGTATGGTTGATGGCAGTAATTTTTTACCCCGACTGCCATTCTAGTTGGTGTAGTCAGCAGGCGCTGCCGCTCTGGACTGGGGGCGGCAGCGATCCACAGCTTTCTAATTAGCGAGTCTTAATCATGGAAAACACCTTCTTACAGGCCAACGCGACGCTGCCTAAGTACGATCGCGACAGCCTTAAAGCACGCATTGTACATTTAGGCTTCGGCGCATTTCACCGCGCGCATCAGGCGGTGTATGGGGACATCCTTGCGGCTGAACACGGCAGCGACTGGGGGTACTGTGAGGTTAACCTGATAGGCGGCGAGCAGCAGATTGCCGACCTGAAGGCGCAGGATAACCTCTACACCGTAGCGGAAATGTCTGCCGATGGCTGGACGTCCCGCGTGGTTGGCGTAGTCAAAAAGGCCCTGCACGCGCAGGTCGACGGGCTGGAAAGCGTGCTGGCGACAATGTGTGAACCGCAGGTGGCGATTGTCTCGCTGACCATCACCGAAAAAGGCTACTGCCACTCTCCGGCAACCGGGCAACTGATGCTCGATCATCCTTTCATCGTTGCCGACCTGCAAAACCCGCATCAGCCTAAATCCGCGCCGGGCGTGGTGGTGGAAGCGCTGGCGCGCCGTAAAGCGGCTGGGCTGCCCGCGTTTAGCGTGATGTCCTGCGACAACATGCCGGAGAACGGTCACGTGATGCGCAATGTCACCTGCGCGTACGCCCGGGCGGTAGACGGCGAGCTGGCGGACTGGATCGAGGCTAACGTTACCTTCCCGTCAACCATGGTGGACCGCATCGTACCGGCGGTCACACCCGATACGCTGGATAAAATCGCGCAGCTGACCGGCGTACGCGATCCGGCGGCGGTGGCCTGCGAGCCGTTCCGCCAGTGGGTTATCGAGGATAACTTTGTGGCCGGGCGTCCGGAATGGGAAAAAGCCGGAGCCGAACTGGTTTCAGACGTGATCCCGTTTGAAGAGATGAAGCTACGCATGCTCAACGGCAGCCACTCTTTCCTGGCCTACCTGGGCTATCTGGCCGGTTATCAGCACATCAATGAGTGTATGGAAGACGAACACTATCGCGTCGCCGCGCACGCGCTGATGCTCAACGAGCAGGCGCCGACCCTGAAAGTGAAGGGCGTCGATTTAGAACGCTACGCTGACCTGCTGATCGCCCGTTACAGTAACCCGGCCCTGCGCCACCGTACCTGGCAAATTGCGATGGACGGCAGCCAGAAGCTTCCGCAGCGGATGCTGGATCCCGCGCGCTGGCACCTGGTGCACCAGACGCCTTTCCCACTGCTGGCGCTGGGCGTGGCTGGGTGGATGCGCTATGTCGGCGGCCTGGACGAGCAGGGTAACGCCATCGACGTGAGCGATCCGCAGCTGGCGGTGATTCAGGCGGCGGTGAAGGGAAGTGCCGAAGGGGAAAGCCGGGTTAACGCGCTGCTCGGCATTGAGGCCATTTTTGGGAAAGAGTTGCCGCGAGAAAAAGCCTTCACAGATGCCGTGATGAGCGCGTATCAGACGCTGCTGCAGAAGGGGGCAAAGACCACGGTGGCGGAGTACGTGTCGCACCTGTAATTCAACACATGCCGCCGTTCGCGGCGGCATGTCGGCGCACAATTTAGTGCATACCCAGACGAATCAGTTCAATTGGTTCGAACTTACCTTCGCATCCTTCCACTTCCACCGTTTTGCCACGGCGCACCTGCGCGGCATCCAGCCCGTCGCTGTGGATCGCCTTAATCACGCCGGTTTTGCCGGTGCCGCTAATCATGACGCGGCTGCCGGTGGTGATTGCATTGCGGTTACGGTCGTATGTCATCATGGTATTTTCTCCTCTCTAAACTATCCGTTACGGCGCTATTTCAGGTTTTGCCGTTCACGGGGCACTATAAATACGCCTGTCTGCCAGTCATGTTTTTGTTTTTGATCAAACTCACACTTTTTTCTTTATTACATGGTGCGTTGACGCTTCACGACGGCAATTTACAAAGCAGACCGTTATTTTCACTTATTGATAGTTTCTACGGGGAAGCGTTGAGGATTGGTTTATATTCCCGATGCCATTCTGGTTGCAGGAAATAACCCTTCATCGGAATAAGGAGTCAGGCTTATGTATAAGAAGATTTTGATGCCTGTTGACGTGTTTGAAATGGATTTAAGCGACAAAGCGGTTCGCCACGCGGCTAACCTCGCGAAGGCCGAGGGCGCGTCGATTACCCTGGTCAATATTCTGCCTGCCAGCAGCCGGTCTCTGCTGCGCGGATTCAACGCCGATATTAAAAAGTTTGAAGAGTATATGAGCGCAGAATCCGGGAAGAAAATGAACGAGTTAAAACGACTGTTCGATATCTCCCCGGAGAATATTCACACTCTGGTTCGTTTTGGCAGCGTCCGCGATGAAATTATCAAGCTGAGCAAAGAAGGGGAATATGACGTGATTGTCATCGGGTCAAAAAATCCGGGCATCACCACCCATCTACTGGGGTCAAATGCGGAATCTATTCTGCGCTACGCCACAATTCCGGTGTTAGTCGTTCGCTAATTACGGCGCCGCCCGCGGAAAGGGCGGCAAATATCACTCTTCGCTAAACCACTCGCTATTTTCCTGACGAATAAGCTGCACGGATTCGCCTATCTCCTGCAGATGCAGGGTCATCGCTTTTTCCACGCCGTCCGGGTCGCGTTTTTCCAGCGCGCTGAAAATATCGTGATGCTGGCGGAGCAGCATTTCCGGCGGGGAGACGTGATCGAGGCTCATGTAGCGCACCCGGTCAATGGTGGCCTTGATATTCTCGATGGTATCCCAGGCCAGCTGGCAGTCTGCAATTTGCGCCAGCTTCTGGTGAAACTCATCATCAAGCTGGAAGAAATCGTTGAGCTGTTTACGGTCAATCGCAATGCGCTGCTGATGCAGGTTTTGCTCCAGAAGGTAACACTGGTTGTCATTAATGAGCGTCGCGGCACGGCGCACCACAGCGCATTCAATCGCCTGGCGTACGAAACAGCCGTTGCGCACCTGTGAGAGTGAAATTTTGTTCACGTAGCTGCCGCGCTGCGGGCGGATCTGAATCAGGCCGTTCTCCGCAAGCTTAATAAACGCTTCACGCACCGGCTGACGGGACACGTCAAATCGCACGGAGACCTCTTTTTCAGAAAGCGGCGTTCCCGGTGGGATCAGGCAATGGACAATATCACGTCGCAAAATGCGATAGATTTGCTGGTTTACGGGCTGGGTGGGGTTGAGTTGCGATTCAGCGGCCATGAGTTGTCATTTCTCAGAGAGTTAGCCCGAACATACTACCATTCTTTTATGACCCGAAACAGACCCGGCCCGCGGGCCGGGAAGGGCTTATTTAGCCACGATGGACGCTAAGTCCGGCAAAACTCTGGCTGACCGGCATCATTTCCACGGTATTGATGTTCACGTGTTTTGGCAGCGTCGCGACCCACCAGACCGTTTCGGTGATGTCTTCCGGCGTCAGGGCGTTGGCGTTTTCGTAGGTTTTATCCGCTTTCGCGTCATCGCCCTTGAAGCGCACGTTGGAGAATTCGGTGCCGCCTACCAGCCCCGGCTCGATATCGGTGACGCGAATGGCGGTGCCGTGCAGGTCGGTGCGCAGGTTCAGGCTGAACTGGCGCACAAACGCTTTGGTCGCGCCGTAGACATTACCGCCCGCGTAAGGCCAACTCCCGGCGGTAGAACCAATGTTGATAATGTGGCCGCGGTTGCGCTCGACCATGCCCGGCAGCACCGCGCGGGTCATGTACACCAGCCCTTTGTTGTTGGTGTCGATCATGTTTTCCCAGTCTTCAACGCTGGCTTTGTGGGCAGGCTCCATGCCCAGCGCCAGACCGGCGTTGTTGACCAGCACGTCGATGGCGCGCCACTCTGCCGGCAGGCTGGCAATCATCTCTTCAATGGCCGCACGGTTACGCACGTCCAGCTGCGCGGTCAGGATACTGTCACCTAAATCGTCCTTCAGCTCCTGAAGGCGCTCCTGACGACGACCCGTTGCAATCACCTTATGCCCGTTGGCGACGAAGCGACGCGTGATGCTTTCACCAAAACCTGCCGTTGCCCCGGTAACTAAAATAATCATCTCACTGTTCCTCAACGCTTTTTGTGTGGTACTAACATAGCACGCCCGCAGAGGGTGCGTTAAGGCAACATTTGTATGACGGCGTTGCAGGCGATGGCGGCCTGGCCTACTCTGGGAAGATATTCGTTCGGAGGAGTGAAAGATGACGGCCACCAACCCCTTTTTTGACATCAGCCTGCTGCCTTACCAGGCTCCCCATTTTGATACCATCAAAGACGAGCATTATCGTCCGGCCTTCGATGAAGCGCTTCGCCAGAAGCGGGCGGACATAGAGGCGATAGTCTCTCACACCGCTGCGCCAGACTTCACTAACACCGTGCTGGCGCTGGAGAAAAGCGGCGTTATGCTTGCGCGCGTCAGCAGCGTTTTCTTCGCCATGACCTCCGCGCACACCAATGCGTACCTGCAGGAACTGGAGGAGCAGCTCTCCACCGAACTTGCCGCGCTGGCGAACGACATCTGGCTGAACGACACCCTTTTCGCCCGCGTCGAGAGCGTCTGGCAGGACCGCGCCGCGCTGGATGCCGAATCCCGTCGGCTGGTCGAGGAGACGTACCAGCGCTTTATTCTGGCCGGCGCGCGCCTGAATGAAGCGGAAAAAGCCGAGCTGAAGGCGCTGAATACCGAGGCCGCGTCCCTGACCAGCCAGTTTAACCAGCGCCTGCTGGCCGCTAACAACGCGGGCGGGCTGGTGGTGGATTACGCGCACCAGCTTGAAGGCCTTAGCGCCGAAGAGATTTCTGCTGCGGCGCAGGCCGCCGCGGAAAAAGGGCTTAACGACCGCTGGCTGATCCCGCTCCTGAATACGACACAGCAGCCTGCGCTAGCCGCGCTGCGCAATCGGCAGACGCGCGAAAACCTGTTCAACGCCGGCTGGACGCGCACCCAGAAAGGGGATGAAAACGACACCCGCACGCTGATCCTGCGCCTTACGGCGCTGCGGGCGCGCCAGGCCCGTCTGCTCGGCTTTGAGGATTACGCCAGCTGGAGCATCGCCGACCAGATGGCGAAAACCCCGGCCGCCGCGCTGGAATTTATGCGCGGCATTGTGCCCGCCGCCCGCGCCCGCGCGGAACGCGAGCAGGCCGATAGTCAGAAGGTCATCGACGACGAGCAGGGTGGCTTCACCGTGCAGGCCTGGGACTGGGCCTTTTATGCCGAGCGCGTGCGTCAGGCGAAATATGCCCTCGATGAATCGCAGATTCGACCCTATTTTGCGCTCAATACCGTATTGCAGGATGGCGTATTCTGGGCGGCCAGCCAGCTGTTTGGCATTCGTTTTGTGGAGCGTTTCGACATTCCGGTTTATCACCCTGACGTCCGCGTATGGGAAATTTTTGACCATACCGGTGAGGGCATGGCGCTGTTTTACGGCGACTTCTTCGCCCGCGATTCCAAGCAGGGCGGGGCCTGGATGGGCAATTTCATCGAGCAATCCTTTGAGCTTGCTGCCCGCCCGGTGATCTACAACGTCTGCAACTACCAAAAGCCGGGTAACGGCGGCGTCGCGCTTCTCTCCTGGGATGACGTGATAACCCTGTTCCACGAGTTTGGCCATACACTGCACGGTCTGTTTGCCAGCCAGCGCTTCGCCACGCTGTCCGGTACCAATACGCCGCGTGATTTCGTTGAATTCCCGTCGCAAATCAATGAGCACTGGGCCAGCCATCCTCAGGTGTTTAGCCACTATGCCCGTCATTACGAAACCGGTGACCCCATGCCGGACGCGCTGCGGGAAAGCATGCTCAACGCGACCCATTTCAACAAGGGCTATGACATGACGGAGCTGCTGAGTGCGGCGCTGCTGGACATGAACTGGCACGGCATCAGCGAGGCCGTGTCGAGCGTTGAAGAATTCGAAGCCGCCGCGTTGAAAAAAGAGGGGCTGGATCTGCCCGCTGTACCGCCGCGCTATCGCAGCAGCTACTTTGCCCATATTTTTGGCGGCGGCTACGCGGCGGGGTATTACGCCTACCTGTGGACGCAAATGCTGGCGGACGATGGCTATCAGTGGTTCGTGGAGCAGGGTGGATTGACGCGTGAAAACGGGCAGAAATTCCGCGAGGCGATTTTGTCCCGTGGTAACAGTACGGACTTGGCTGAACTGTATCGCAGCTGGCGCGGGCACGATCCGAAGATTGAACCGATGCTGGAGAATCGCGGGTTGAGCGCATAAAGTCACTTTTAGCTAAGAAGATAACCGGGCCCCGCGCCCGGTTTTTTTTTTAAGGTCTGAAAGCCCGTAAATGGTCAAAAAAAGAGCTAAAATTTACATTTGTTAACGGTTTGAAATATATTTATATTAAATGTGCTTAAATTTAGGCGCTTTTACCAATCTCAAATTTATAATGCTCGCAAGTTTATTTAATTATTTATGCTGACTGAAGCATGGCCGTTTATTGCATATAAGAATCATCGCAAAAAGATGATTATAATATTTTTATCCCAGTCTAAAGTATTAATTTTCTCTGCCGATTAGCATGGGTGTGGTCGTGGTGGAAACCCATTTCCATTAACCACAAAAAATAAGCCGTTATTAAAATTCATCTCCAGAAGATGAACCTATGCTAATTATTAAGGAAGAGTCATGTTTAAAAATCTCAACATCGGCACCCGGCTTACCATAGCATTTGGCGCAATTGTGGTTTTAATGTCAGTCGTCTGCGGGCTGCTCTATTTGAGCTTTGACAGAGTGACGGCCGTCAGCAAGCTCAACGTTCATAGCTATAAAGTGGTCGATAACCTTCGCTCCGTAACCGAAAACCTGATCAACATGGAAACCGGCATTCGCGGTTTTGCGCTCACCGGTAATCAGGACGTTCTTCAACCCTTCACGCAGGGGGATGAGAGGTTTAAAAGCAAAGTTGACGAAATTGCAGGGCTTACGCGTGATAACCCGTCGCAGCAGCAAAAATTAACCACCCTCTCCAGGCTTGAAGAAGAATGGAAAAGGTCATTTGCGCTGCCGTTAATCCAGCGAAGAGAGAGTGTATCCCGCGGGGGCGAAGAGATGGATGCGTTCATCAGTAGCCTGGAGCGTAATACCGGAAAAGAGCAAATGGACGCCATGCGGGGCGTTATTCAGCAAGCGCTGAACGACGAGTACCGCATTATGGCTGAACGTCAAACCCGACTGGCTGAAGAACGCTTCCGTACGCGCATGATGATAATCCTGGGAATGATTGCGGCGGTTGTCACCGCGCTGCTGACGGGTATTTTGCTGTCGCGCAGTATTCTCCGACCGCTAAAGCAGGCCGTGAATACGGCGAACACCATTGCCGCTGGCGATCTCACCTCAACCATACGTATTACCCGGATGGATGAAACCGGCACGCTGCTTGCGGCTCTGGACAACATGCAGACCCAGTTGAAAACCCTTGTCACTGAAATCAAAGAGGCCGCGACGTCGGTGGATCTGGCTGCCGGTGAGATCGAGCAGGGCAATATGGAGTTATCGTCTCGTACCGAGGAGCAGGCGGCGGCGTTGCAGCAGACTGCCGCCAGCATGGAACAGCTGACGATGACCGTTCGGAACAATACCGAGGTCGCGGAGCATACGGCAACGTCAGCAAGAAAGACGGAAGCACTGGCACGTGAAGGTGAGTCTGCCGTGGGCGAAATGAGCGAAACGATGCAGAATATCTCGGCTAACGCCCTGAAGATAAAGGAAATCACCAGCGTTATAGAAGGGATTGCTTTCCAGACTAATATTCTGGCGCTGAATGCGGCGGTCGAGGCTGCACGTGCCGGTGAGCATGGTCGTGGCTTCGCCGTAGTGGCGACGGAAGTCAGAAATCTCGCTCAGCGCAGCGCAACGGCGTCCAAAGAAATTGGGGCGCTGATTGAGCATGCCGTTGAGGATGTCGATAACGGTGTGTCGGTGGCATCCAGAACGGCAGAGACGATTTTGCGGGCTGCGAGCAACGTGGCTACGCTTGCTGAAACTATGGACAGTCTTTCAATGGCCTCGGTTGAGCAAATGCAGGGCATCATGCAAATCAGCGCTGCTGTCACCCAGATGGATGGCGTGACGCAGGGTAATGCGGCGCTCGTTGAGCAATCCGCAGCGGCATCGCAGGCGCTGACCGAGCAGTCCAGGGCACTGAAGCAGATGACGGAAAACTTTGCTATTTGAGCAGCAAAAGCATAATCAAAAGGTAAAGCTCCGGCGTTTTAAACGCGAATTTTAATCAAACCAGCAACGGGGGCGTCTTAATAAAAAGGGGCGTCCCCGTGAATAATGAAGAAAATAGCCGAGCGTCAGTGACAAATTAAAAATACTGACTACGATTTCGTAAAACGAAAATTTAAAAGGAGTTTCTGATGGCGATTGCTGTGGTGACAGTTTTACTCTTCCTGTTGATGTTCCCGGCGGCTATTCACATTTTGCTACAGCTCGTTGGAGGCTGGTGTGACGCGTAGCCTCGCCGGTTAATCCGGTCTTTTGGGCCGTCATCTGATTTTCAATAAGCAGCGCTACGCTACATTTTAAATTTTATTGTACGAGCGTCTGGACGCGGGTCATCGCGAAACGCGAGCCGGATAATTTACAGGCAGGAAGTATGTCTCTTCGTTCGCTGCGGGCGTTATGCCTGACAAGTTTTTTCATTGCGGATGTCCGTGATGGCCTTGGTCCTTTTCTCGGTATCTTTCTGACAGAACGCCACTGGAGCCCCGATGATATTGGCATCCTGATGACTGCCGGTGGGCTGGCGGGATTGCTGGCTACGCTCCCGGCGGGGGTAATTACTGACACTTCGCGGAACAAACGCGCCGTGCTGGCGCTGCTCTGCACTTTGATCACTCTCAGCACGCTGCTGCTCTGGTTTAGCCAGCAGACCAGCGTTGTTGCCGTCTCACAAATGGTCACCGGCATCTGCGCGGCGTTTGTCGGGCCGCTCATCGCCGGGATTACGCTGGGCCTGACCGGCCAGCGCGGGTTCAGCGCGCAGATGGGCAAAAATGAGGCGTTTAATCACGGCGGCAATTTTGTCACCGCAGTGATAGCAGGCGGTATTGCCTGGTATTGGGGCGTCGGGGGGATTTTCCTGCTGATGACCTGCACGACGCTGCTGACGCTCTGCGCGCTGCTTGCCATCCGCAACGGGGACATTGATAACGATGCGGCGCGAGGGCTTTCATCCTCAGGTAGCGTTCCTGTCCCCGGCTACGCGGTGCTGATTAAAAACCGGGCGCTGTTTGTGACCGGACTGACGCTACTGCTGTTCCATCTGGCGAATGCCGCACTGCTGCCGATGCTGAGCATGAGGGTGGCCGCGGCACCCGCCTCGATCAACCCTGGCCTGTACGCGGCAGGCACCGTCATCATCTCGCAGGCGGTGATGATCCCCGTTGCCATCTGGGTTGCAGGCCGAATAGAACGCTACGGCTACTGGCGCTTGATTATGCTGGCGCTGCTGGTTATGCCGGTGCGCGCGGCGCTGGCGGCATCGACCGACGCGCCGTTAATGATGATCCCAGTACAAATTCTCGACGGTCTCGCCGCCGGGATCCTGGGTGTCGTCGTACCGTCGTTTATTGTGGTGCTGCTGCGCGGAAGCGGGCACGTTAATGCCGGGCAGAGTGTGGTGATGCTGATGCAGGGAGTGGGGGCAGCCATGAGCCCTGCGTTAACCGGGACGATCGCCGGTCATTACTCGTTTGCGACGGCATTCAGTGTCCTGAGCGCGATTGCGCTGGCCGCCGTCCTGCTCTGGTGGCGCGTTGCTCACCGAAGCTGGGAAACAAACGCGCCGGATGAAGCTTAGCCCCACCCGGCGTAGCATTTAAGCCAGTTCGTTAGGACACGGTTCACCCTTTTCTAACTGCTGAAGATTCCCCAGCGTGGTTTCCGAAATGCTGATCAGCGCTTCGGCAGTCAAAAACGCCTGGTGGCCGGTAAACAGGACGTTATGGCAGGCAGACAGACGGCGGAACACGTCGTCCTGGATCACATCGTTGGACTTGTCTTCAAAGAACAGATCGCGCTCGTTCTCATACACGTCCATCCCCAGCGCGCCAATTTTCTGGGTTTTCAGCGCTTCGATAGCAGCCTGAGAGTCAACCAGACCGCCGCGGCTGGTGTTGATGATCATCACGCCGTCTTTCATCTGGTCAAACGCCGCCTGGTTAAGCAGGTGGTAGTTTTCCGGCGTCAGCGGGCAGTGCAAGGAGATCACGTCGGACTGCGAGAACAGCGTCGGCAGGTCGACGTACTCCACGCCCAGATCCAACGCTGCGGCGCTTGGGTACGGATCGAATGCCAGCAGACGCATGCCGAAGCCTTTCAGAATGCGCAGGGCAGCCACGCCAATTTTACCGGTGCCGATCACGCCCGCGGTTTTGCCGTACATGGTAAAGCCGGTCAGCCCTTCCAGCGAGAAGTTGGCGTCACGGGTGCGCTGATAAGCGCGGTGAATACGACGGTTGAGCGACATCATCATGCCAATCGCATGTTCTGCTACCGCTTCCGGGGAGTACGCCGGGACGCGAACCACCTTCAGACCCAGCTCTTTTGCCGCGTCGAGATCAACGTTGTTAAAGCCGGCGCAGCGCAGGGCGATATATTTCACTCCCTGCTTTTTCAACTCTTCCAGCACCGGACGACTGCCGTCATCGTTAACAAAAATGCAGACGCCTTCACAGCCGTGCGCCGTTTTGGCGGTTTTTTCGGACAGCAGAAAGTCGAAAAATTCAAGCTCAAACCCGTAAGCTTCGTTAACATGTTGCAGATACTTTTTGTCGTACTGCTTTGTGCTATATACCGCGAGTTTCATAAGACTTTCTCCAGTGATTTTGCATTCACGTTAGCATGATTAAAATTATCTTACAATTTCTAAAATATTATTGAATTCAATAAGTTCTATCAATTATTCTAGAGCATCTATCCTTAAAAATGACACTCGCTACAACTGACTGGCTAAACATGCGACAATATTCGGCATTGCTGGCTTAATTCTTTTGAAAAATCAGGACATTAATTGCCCATGAAGGGTAAATACAAAGCCGCCATTGCGGTTTTACTGCTGTTGATTTTGGTGCCGCTGACGCTGCTGATGACGCTCGCCCAGTGGGTGCCGACGCTTGCCGGGATCTGGCTCCCCGTCGGGACGCGCATTGCTTTCGAAGAAAGCCCAAAACTGACTCGCCACGCGCTGGTGATCCCCGATCTTCGCTATCTGGTGGAAGACTGCGAAATTGCCCGCATCGATAACGTGACGCTGTCACATCCTAGCCGCTGGAAACTGGATATCGGCGCGCTGGATCTTAACACCGTCTGCCTGAGCAAAATTCCCCAGTCTGCACCCTCAACGGTCGCCCCCAAAACGCTGGCCCAGTGGCAGGCTGTGTTGCCCAATACCTGGCTCACCATTCACCGTCTGACGCTCTCGCCCTGGCAGCAGTGGCAGGGCGAGCTCAATGCGTCACTGACGCCCTCCAGCCAGGAGATCGCTTACAGAGGCGAACAGGTCAGCATCAAAGGCACGCTTCGCGGCCAGACGCTCTCGGTCAGCCAGTTTGATGTTCAGCTCCCTGACCAGCCGCAGCCGATTAAGCTGGTGGGCGAGTTCACTTTGCCGCTGGTGCCGGACGGCGTGCCGGTGAAAGGCCATGCGGTCGCGACCTTTAACGTGCCACAGTTAACGTCTCTGGTCGATGCCGATCTCGACTGGGAAGACAATCAGGGACAGCTGGTGGTGATGGCGCGGGATAACCCCGATCCGCTTCTCGACCTGCCGTGGCAGATCACGGCGAAACAGCTGAACATCAGCGACGGGCGCTGGAACTGGGATCTTTCGGGTATGCCGTTGAGCGGACGCGTGTCCCTTCGCGCCGACAACTGGCAGCAGGGGCTGGAGAAAGCCACCCTGACCGGACGACTGAACGTGTTGACGCAAGGCGATGCGGGTAAAGGTAACGCGGTACTGAACATTGGGCCCGGCAGGCTCAGCATGGAAAACAGCAACATGCCGCTGCATCTGAGCGGCGAGGCGAAGCAAAACGATCTCATTCTTTACGCCAAATTGCCCGCCACACTGACCGGCAGCTTGTATGAACCGCAGCTTGCTTTTGAGCCCGGCGCGCTGCTCCGCTCGCGCGGGCGCATTATTGACTCACTCGATATCGATGAAATCCGCTGGCCGCTGGCGGGCGTGAAGCTCACCCAGAAGGGCGTGGACGGGCGTCTGCAGGCTATTCTGCGTGCCCATGAAAACGAGATGGGCGGTTTTGAACTCCACCTGGACGGTCAGGCCAACGACTTTTTACCTGATAACGGCCTGTGGCAGTGGCGCTACTGGGGAAAAGGCGGCTTTACGCCGATGCATGCCCGCTGGGATGTCGCCGGGAAAGGCGAGTGGCGCGACAACCTTATTGAGCTGACGGCGCTCTCCACCGGTTTTGACAAGCTTCAGTACGGCACCATGGAGGTCAGCAAGCCGCGTCTGGTGCTGGATAGGCCTGTACGCTGGCTGCGCGATGCCGAAAAACCTGCATTCAGCGGCGCGCTGTCGCTTAATGCCGGGCAAACCCGGTTCTCCGGCGGCAGCGTATTGCCGCCCTCGGTCCTGACCTTCAGCGTCGACGGTACCGACCCGACTGTTTTTCAGTTTAAGGGCGACCTCCATGCGGACAACATCGGCCCGGTACAGGTGAACGGACGCTGGGATGGCGTGCGCCTTCGCGGGCAGGCCTGGTGGCCGAAACAGTCGCTCACCGTCTTCCAGCCGCTGGTCCCGCAGGACTGGAAAATGACGCTGCGTGACGGAGAACTCTATGCGCAGGTTGCCTTCTCGGCGGCGCCCGATCAGGGCTTTGAGGCGGGCGGACACGGCGTGCTGAAATCCGGCAGCGCCTGGATGCCGGACAACCAGATCAACGGTGTCGATTTTGTGCTGCCGTTCCGCTTCAGCGAGGGCACCTGGTCCCTGGGCACGCGCGGCCCGGTCACGTTGCGCATTGGCGAAGTGGAAAACCTGGTGACCGCGCGCAACATTACCGCGGACCTGCAGGGGAATTACCCCTGGACGGAGGACAACCCGCTGCTGCTCACCAACGTTAAGGTAGAAACGCTCGGCGGGAAGATCACCATGCAGCAACTGCGGATGCCGCAGCACGATCCGGCCCTGCTGCGCGTGGACAATATCTCCTCAAGCGAGCTGATCAGCGCCGTCAACCCGAAGCAGTTTACCCTGTCGGGCCCGGTGAGCGGGGCGCTGCCGTTCTGGCTGGACAATGAAAAATGGATCATTAAAGATGGCTGGCTGACCAACCCGGGGCCAATGACGCTGCGCATCGACAAAGATACGGCAGACGCCATCGTGAAGGATAATATGGTCGCGGGCGCAGCGATTAACTGGCTCCGCTACATGGAAATTTCGCAGTCGTGGACGAGAATCAATTTAGATAACCTGGGTGAATTAACTATGCAGGCGACCATCAAGGGGACCAGCCGCGTGGACGGCAAAAGCAGCTCCGTCAATCTGAACTACACCCATGCCGAGAATGTCTTTACTCTGTGGCGCAGCCTGCGTTTTGGCGACAACCTGCAAACCTGGTTTGAGCAACACGCGGCGATTCCCGGTCTCCGCAGTTCGACTGGCAAGGAAAGTGAGGAACAACAATGAAAAAGATGGCTGGTGCGCTCACCGTTGCCGCGCTACTGACCGGCTGTACGCCGCGCATTGAAGTCGCTGCGCCAAAGGAGCCGATTACCATCAATATGAATGTCAAAATCGAACACGAGATCCACATTAAGGTCGATAAAGACGTTGAAGCCCTGCTGAAATCGCGCAGCGATCTGTTCTGAGGAAGCCATGAAACGATTAGCGTTGATTTTACTGGCCCTGAGTATAAACGTGCAGGCGGCTGCGCTGACCTTAAACGATGCCCGCGCGCAGGGGCGCGTGGGGGAAACCCTGAGCGGCTATCTTGCTCCGATCCAACAGGATGCCGAAACGCTGGAGCTGGTGAATCGCATTAACGCAGCGCGCACGGAGAGCTATCAGAAGCTGGCCGACAGCAATAATTTGCCGGTTGATGAAGTGGCGAAAATGGCGGGGCAAAAGCTGGTGGCCCGCGCGCAGCCGGGCGAGTACGTGAAGGGCATTAACGGTAAGTGGCTGAAAAAATAGCTAGCGGTAGCGCTTGCGGTATTCACCCGGCGAGACGCCAAAACGCTGCTTAAAGGCCGTTGAAAAGTGGCTATGGTCGGTGAATCCCCAGCTGTAGCCAATGCCCGCCAGCTTTTCATCGTCGCCGGTTGACTGCAATTCCTGCGCGCAGAGATCCAGACGACGGTTTTTAATGTACTGCGCCACCACCAGCCCCTTCTCGGCAAACATGCGGTAGAGGCTGCGCACGGACATTCCGCTCTCGGCGGCAATCCATTCCGGACGCAGCGATTCAGACTGAATATGGTTGTCAATCAGCGCCACAACGTGCTGGAACTGGCGCTCCTTGCGCGGCTGAATCACGTCGCGCTGCTGGAACGCGGGGCGCAGCAGGCAGACCATCGCCTCAAGCGCCGCTTCACTCTCCCGGTCACTCAGGTCGCGGTTGTTCATACTTTCCATCAGCAGGCGATGGCTCAGCTGGACCGTGGGTAAGGTGCGGGAAAGGGCGAGCGCGCAGCTTACCTCCTGAAAGCGGCACTGCTGCTCGATAATCTGACGGGGAACCAGCAGCGAAATCTGGCGGGACTTTTCCTGCCAGTTGATCGAGCAGGGACGAGAGGCGTCAATCAGCGTGATATCCCCTGTTCTAAGCACCGCGCGACGCTCATCCTGCTCAATTTGCGCGCTGCCTTCAAGCTGGAAGACGGTGTAGAACCAGGCATCATTACTCTGTGCGATCTCCCGTCGGGAGCGGAACAGGTTAACGCCGCCGGCGGTGACGGTACTGAGCTTCAGGCTGCGCGCGTAGCTGGTTTCCAGCTCGCCGAAGAATTTGCCTTCGGTGGGCTGGGCGTTGAAACGCCCGCAAACCTGGTTAATCTGCGCCAGCCACTGCTGATACTGTTCCTGCTCGCTTGCACACGCCATCGTTTCTCTCGCTGCACCGTCAACGTTTTCGCATTGTTGCATTTGTGTTGCATTTTGTCAGAGCTATGAGGCTGACTATAGGAAAGAACACTCACCGGTAACAGCGATATAAGCGGCGATTATCGCGATTTGCGGCACCTGTCACAGGTGGCAAAGCGAATGTCACAGAGACAAAAGCGAGAATGCAAAACCCCACATAGACTGGATGAACACCCTGCGAAGAATAACGAAGGAGTATCCTATGTCTGAATCACCGGTGGCTATTCTGCCTGCCGTGCAGCAGTTTTTAGACCGACACCACGGCCTGTGGATTGAAGGGCGTCAGGCCGCGTCGGACAGCGAAAAACGGCTGAACGTCTACAACCCGGCCACGGGCGAGGTGATTGCCTCGACCGCCGATGCCAGCGTCGATGACGTTGACCGGGCCGTTATGTCCGGCTGGCGCGCCTTTGTGGCCCGCAGTTGGGCCGGAAAATTACCGGCGGAGCGCGAGCGGATCCTGCTCCATTTCGCCGATCTGGTCGAACAGCACGGCGAGGAGCTGGCCCAGCTTGAAACGCTGGAGCAGGGCAAATCAATTAACATCTCCCGGGCTTTTGAAGTGGGCTGCACCCTCAACTGGATGCGCTATACCGCCGGGCTGACCACCAAAATTGCGGGCAAAACACTCGATCTTTCCATCCCGCTGCCGCAGGGTGCGCGCTACCAGGCGTGGACGCGTAAGGAGCCGGTTGGTGTGGTGGCCGGGATTGTGCCCTGGAACTTCCCGCTGATGATCGGGATGTGGAAAGTGATGCCAGCGCTGGCTGCGGGCTGCTCTATCGTCATTAAGCCGTCTGAAACCACGCCGCTGACCATGCTGCGCGTGGCGGAGCTGGCCAGCGAAGCGGGCATCCCGGACGGGGTGTTCAACGTGGTAACCGGCAGCGGCGCGGTGTGTGGCGCAGCGCTGACCTCGCACCCGCATATTGCGAAGGTGAGCTTTACCGGCTCAACGGCAACGGGTAAGCAAATTGCCCGCGCGGCGGCGGACACGCTAACCGGGGTGACCCTGGAGCTGGGCGGGAAAAACCCGGCCATCGTGCTGAAGGATGCGGACCCCGCATGGGTGATAGAAGGATTAATGACCGGCAGCTTCCTGAACCAGGGGCAGGTGTGCGCGGCGAGCTCACGCATCTACATTGAAGCGCCGCTGTTTGACACGCTGGTGAGCGGGTTCGAACAGGCGGTGAAATCCCTGAGCGTCGGGCCGGGCATGTCGCCGGAGGCGTTTATCAACCCGCTGGTGTCGCGCGCCCACTGCGATAAGGTGCAGACCTTCCTCGACGAGGCGACGTCGCGCAATGCGGAGCTGATCGTCGGTAATCGCGGCCCGGAGGGCAAAGGCTATTACGTGTCGCCTACGCTGGTGGTGAACCCGGATGCCGCGCTGCGGTTAACCCGAGAAGAGGTGTTTGGTCCGGTGGTCAACCTGGTGCGGGTATCCGACGGAGAAGAGGCGCTCCAGCTGGCAAACGACACCGAATATGGCCTGACGGCCAGCGTCTGGACGCAGAATATCAGCAAGGCGCTGGAGTACACCGATCGGCTGCAGGCGGGCACCGTGTGGGTGAACAGCCATACGCTGATTGACGCTAACCTGCCGTTCGGTGGCATGAAGCAGTCCGGTACAGGACGTGATTTTGGCCCGGACTGGCTGGACGGCTGGTGCGAAACCAAGTCGGTTTGCGTGCGGTACTAAAAAAAGCCGGGTGGCGGCCACGCTTACCCGGCATGCTTTCACCCGATGACTATTTCAGCGAGGCGGCGATGACGGACGGAATTGCGTCAAACGCCTGCGCAACGCCTTTAGCGCGGATCTCCTCACCGCGCGTCGCCCCTTCAGCACGCACGAATTCCACTCTGTCGATGCCCAGAAAGCCAAAAAACTTCTGCAGGTATCGCTCCTGAAAATCCATGTCCGCGATTGGCGTACCGTGATAGATCCCGCCGCGAGTAGAAACGACGATAATCCTCTTGCCGGTCGCATGTCCCACCGGGCCCGTTGGGGTATAGCTGAATGTTTTTCCCGGCTGGGCCAGCCGATCTAACCAGGCTTTAAGCTGCGTTGAAACGGAGAAGTTATACATAGGCGCGCCTATTACAATAATGTCGCTGTCGAGAAATTCGCTCACCAGCTCCCCGGACAGCTGGCGTTCGCGGACGTCTTGCGCCGTCGCGTCCGTGGCTATCCGCAGCGTCCGGAAGCCGGCGGCAACGGCGCCGGTGAGATGGGCAACGGGCGCCTTAACGACGTCGCGATAGACCACCTTGTCTGACGCGAGCTGGCGAACCACCTCTGCCGTCAGCTGACGTGAAAGTGAGAACTCGCCGTTAATGCTTGAATCTATATGCAGGATCTTCATTTTTTGGTTTCCTTTACGTTGAGCTGGGTTGCTTGTTCGATAAGCTGGCTGACGGCGTCCGGGTGGGAAATCATCGACATATGGCTACTCTTTATCCGCATGACGGTGGCGTTCATGGCACCGGCAAGCTGCTGCTGGACGCCGGGAGAGAGGGCGCGATCGTCTTCGGTCAGCAAATACCATGAGGGTTTTTCACGCCAGGCGGCGTGCTCAATCTTCTCGCTAAAGGCGCTCGCCGCGATAGGCTGCTGGGTCGCCGTAAGTACTTTTACGCGTCTGAGAGGCAGGTCATTGGCCATAACGCGCTGATAAGCCACGGGATCGTCCAGCCAGATGAATCCCTGCTTATCCGGGCGCATGTCCGCCATCGGCGCGTTAAGACGTGTCAGAAGAGAGGCGACCGATTCTCCGCTATCGGGGGCAAGGGCGGAAAGGAAAACCAGCTTCTTCACCTTCGGGTTATTGCCCGCTTGGGCGATCGCCGCGCCGGCCCAGGAGTGCCCGACAAGGACGACATCCCCTTGTTGGCGATCGATGACGCGCTCCGTGGCGGCGACGTCATCTGCCAGCGAAGTCAGGGGGTTCTGCACTGCCGTGACGTGGTAGCCCCGGGACTGCAAGCGGCCGATTACCGCCTGCCAGACGGAACCATCGGTAAAGGCTCCGTGCACGAGGATGATGTTATTAATCCGCGCCTGCACTGGCTGCGATGCGGCCAGGCACAGCAAAGTAAGAAGAACGGGCAAGCGTGTCGGTTTCATAGGCGTGACGTAATTTCCTGAGGGACGGTGAGGCACAGTGTAACGAGAGGTGTAATGACGCTTGTAGTGTCCGAAATGACGGTTATCATACGAAATCAGACATTCTGCTCAGACCTGAATCATGAAAATTGGCATTTTAGCGTTACCCGGCAGCATGAAATCCGCCGTGGCTGGGATCTGCGATATGTTCTGGCTGGCCAACGAGGTGATTGCCCAGCAGCCGGACGGCGAGGGCATTTCTGCTTTTGAAGCGGCCACCATCACCGCGGAGGGGACGCCGGTTCCGGACGCACAGGGCCGGCTGATTGACGCCGACGGGAGTTTTACAACCGGCGGAACCTTCGATCTCGTGATTGTCAGCGGGATGAAGCTTGACGAGCAAAAGCGCCCGGTCTCGCCAGCGGCGGTCCACGAGGCTGGCGAATGGCTGCGGGGCCAGCATAGTCAGGGGGCGTTGCTGGCGGGAGCCTGTGCCGGCGGGCTGGTTCTCGCCGAAGCGGGGGTGCTAAATGGCCGGACATGCACGACGACCTGGTGGCTTTACCACACTTTCCGCCAGCGTTATCCACTCAGCAAACCGGTCTGGGGGAAGGCGCTGGTGCAGGACGCGCGGATTATCACTTCCGGAGGCCCGCTCTCGTGGGTTGACGTGGCGCTGCACATCATTCGTCTGCACGCGGGGCAGAAGCTGGCGCGCCTGACGGCCGATATGGCCGTGGCTGACAGCCAGCCGTTGTCTCAGCAGGTTTACGCGCCGGCTGGTTTTTTAAACTCAGTACACCCGATGATTATGAAAGCGGAGCACATCGTCCGGTATGAAAATCCGGCGATTACCGTGGAGCAGCTTGCGCGGGCGCTGAATATGACCACCCGTACCCTGCATCGAAAAATGGCGGAAGAGATGAATGAAAGCCCTAAAAACTTTTTGACGCGCATGCGTATTGAAAAGGCGATGCGGCTCCTGGAGCAGCCGGGAAACGTGATAGGGCAGATTGCCGAGGCTTGCGGTTACGCTGACGATACGGCATTCAGACGCGCATTCTCTGGCGTGACAGGAATGTCGCCCGGGCAATACCGTAAGTGGATCGCCGAGCGGCATAAGGAATAGCCGTCGTTCTCAGCGGCATACCCGATCCCGCCCGGCCTCTTTCGCCCGGTACAGCGCCGCGTCGGCGCGGGCAATGATCTCGGTGCCGGCTAATCCCTCCGCCATGCTCGCAATGCCCATGCTCACGGTGACGTGGTCACTGACGGTTGAGGAGCCGTGCGGTATGGACTCCGCGCGCAGGCCGTCCTTAATACGCAGGGCGACCTTTTCCGCGATGGCTTCAGGGCAATTAAACAGAATCACCAGAAACTCTTCGCCACCGTAGCGTGACACCACATCCTCAGGTGTGCGCACCGACTGCTTCAGCACCCGCGCCACCCGCGTCAGACATTCGTCACCCGCCTGGTGACCGTAGGTGTCGTTGTAGCGTTTGAAATAGTCAATATCCAGCATAATCAGCGAGAACGGTTTCTTCTGCTCAACCGCGTTCTCCAGCACCACCTCCATCTTCCGGCGGTTGGCGGTTGTGGTTAACGGATCCTGATGCGCCAGCGCATCCAGTCGTGAGATCAGCAGCTGGTTTTGCTGGTTACGTCGCCAGGCCTCGTCAAACCAGCTTAAGAGGATGAAGCGCCCGCAGATCAGGATCAGCGAAAAGACGCTCCAGATGATAACGAAGTGAAGATTAAGGCCATCATTCAGTGCCCAGCTTGCAATCGGCAGGGTTATCCAGAGCGGGAGCACGAAGGCGAGCAACCCCACAGGGTAAAAGTAGAGGGCCGTTAACCCAGCGAGTAATAAAATAACGCACAGCGGCCAGACGTGGGGCAGCAGTAAATCAGTGATGAACCAGAAGCACGATATCGACCAGATAGCACTACAGATACACAGCACTACGCTGATACCGGCGATGCGCCGCCAGCCCATAAGGATCAGTGCAGCCGAGAGGATAATAATGCCGAGCATCGATGCGTCGACCATTTTCATCATATGCGGCAAGTGGGGATAAAGGGGATCGCTGGCGTTAAGCAGAACATGGCGCAGCAGAATCATCACGGCGAAGCTGATGTTGACGAAAGCCAGCCAGGGCAGGTTCATCGCCAGCCCGTGCATAACCATGGCGTGGCGCGTCGGCCAGGTTGCTCGTTCCAGCGTCGGTTTTTTTCTTTTTTCCATAAAGCCCTTTCCCGTCCGGGGGAAAAATCATGCAGGTGAGATATCAGTAACTATAAGCAAGCCAGGACGATCCTCAAACGCCAGGGCAAAAAAAACCGGGCAATTGCCCGGCGGATGGTTATTTTTCGTCTTTTTTCTTCCCGAGCGTTGGCGTCTCGTCGAAGAAGTTCCACGGTTTAAGCAGGGTATGCACCCATTCCGTCGGCATGATCGGCCACTCTTCCGCGCGTGCGACGTGGGTGGTGCCAGTGGTCATCCACACCACGTCGTCCTGGTCGTTGAGCGACTCGTTATCCTTGCTGTACTGGCCCAGACCCGTATCGTGGATAGAGCGGTTCGGGAATTTCCCTTCCGGATACAGCTCATCCGGGTGGTAACGCGTCACCCACAGCTGTTTATCCATAAAGCTCAGACGATGGTAGATCCACTCGTCCGGCGCAAATTTCGCGCCTGTCGCCACCGGATGAGTACCGCCCGCGTAAGGGATAATCTGGTACGAGACCGGGTTGCCCATGCGGTTCTCCTTGCTGGTGTTGCTCAGCAGTCGGATGGTGCCCGGGTCAAACTTCTGCGCCGCCTGCTGTTCGGTATCAATGTCATACTGGTTCACCTGCATGGTGCTGGTGCGCGGGCCGCCGGCGGTATTCGGCTTCACCTCCGGATCCATCGCCACCAGCTTGTTGTTGATGCCGTCCACGTCCATATCAAGACGGAAGTTATAGATGTGCTGATGCGTGGTGCCCACGATATTATGATCGATCAGCGTGCCGTACTTTGTGTCGTCTTTGGCGGTGGCATCATGCATGGTTTTTGCCTGCACGCCTTTCACCGCCTCGATACCCGTTGCACCGGCGTCAATGCCGATGGTGCCGTTTTCGTGGAACACCCAGTCGAAGATGTAATCGTAGTTGCCCACGGTACTCACCCAGCGCACCACCAGCTCGCGGCGTTCGGCGCTGACGTTCGGCTTGCCCATCTCCTGATGTTTATATTCTGGCCCCGCGTAGCGTTCGAAAATGGCGATCGCGCGCGGGATCTCCATCGGCGTGCCGGTGTAGTCCGGGATGGTTTCGTTGAGCATCACGGCGTTGGACGGCACGTCTTTACCGCGCACCAGTGGCGAGGTCAGGGTGCCCATGCCGTAGTCGCCGGAGTCGAGATAGGCCTTGAAGTACCAGCCCACGTCCGGATCGCCGTAAGGGACAATCATGCCGCCGAGCGATCCCTGATACATCACCTGACGCTTTTTCCCGTTGTCGTTGTAAGTGACGGTCGAAATCATCGGGCCGACGCGGGAATCCAGGCTCAGGTGGAAATCCCAGTTCTGCCAGTGCACCATGTCGCCGGTAATGGTGTAGTTCTTGCCTTCCGGCTCAATGATGTCGAGCGGCTTTTTCGGCGTCTCGACACGGTCGCGGCCGTCATAGGGGCGCGGAGTCATCGGAACCGGCACAACGGCACCTTCTTCAATCTTCTGAATTTTTTTCTGCTCAAGATCGACCACGGCCACGAGGTTCTCGATCGGGTGCGCCCAGTAGTTGCCGTCGCCGACGTCCAAATAGCTCACCACCTTAAGCAGGCGGTCTTCCTGCTTCAGGCCGTCTTTACCGTCGAAGTAGCCGACGGTAAGCGGCGTGGTGATCACTTTTTTCGGGTCGGTTATGCCGTGTTTTTTAAGCACCTCGGCAAACTCCGAGCTCTCGTTAATGATCTGCTGAACCGCGGTGAAATCATCCAGCAGCACCATGCCGTGCGCGTCCTTCACCGGCTCCCAGCGCAGGATTTTTTTATCCTTCAGGTCCACTACGCTTTCGATAACGTGCTTGCCGTCGAGCATGACGATCTTCGCCTGGCGAGGGGCGTCCACTGCCGTACCGTTGAGCACAAAGTCCCACACTTTGGCTTTCTCTGGTTCCGCAAGGGCGATCTGGGTAAAGCGGGTATTGGGTTTAAAATCCGCAGAGGCTTTCACAATCCCGACAGCCTGCTTAATTTCGTCCGCCGTGAGCGCGTTTAGCGGGTGAGGACGTTTTTCAACCTGGAAGGTCTGGTCAAGACCAGACTGGAAAACATCGTTGATGAAGGTCTCTGAGATAAAGGCTTTTTTGTCCTTCATCACTACCGGCACTTCAAGCTTGAGGGGGTGACCGTTGACGATGGCCGTCTTTGCGCCCGGTTTGACCTTCACGAAGGCGCCGTCTTTCGCAATGGTGAACATCTGTGCGTAATCATCCCACTGAACGTCCGCGCCAAAATCCTGCAGTGTTTTGTCCATCGGGACCATATGCGCCTCGCTGCCGTGGGCGAAAGCAGGGGATTGCCAGGCGCAACAGAGCGCAACGGCCATAGCAAGCGCCGTTCTACGGGCAGAAAAAGAAGAATTGCTTCCCATCGTAGACCTCATCTTGTTGTGTTTTTAGGGTTTATTGTGTTATGACAGCCTTATCCTGACAGGCGCCTGAGAAAAGCGTTTGCCTGCATCTGCCAGGTTATTTGTTGGTCTTGCCAGGTTAAAAAAGACGCTGAGATAAATAACAGGACGTGCAGAGCAATCTCCTCTCCCCGTTGGGGAGAGGGTCAGGATGAGGGAGAACGTTAGCTGAAATCACCCCGCTGGCGCGCCACCAGCGTCAGAATGGAGTAGAGCGCCACGGCCTGCTGGTGCTGGTTGAAAATCTCTACCGCCCATTCCACCACGCCGGTCGGTTTTTCCTCGGCGGTACGCTGTTTCTTCAGCGTTTTGCGCTTGCAGGTCAGACGCACCTGGATGGTGTCGCCCGGCTTGACCGGCTCGATAAAGCGCAGGTTTTCCATGCCGTAGTTGGCAATCACCGGCCCGACGCCTGCATCAACGAACAGTCCCGCCGCGGCGGAGATCAGGAAGTAGCCGTGGACCACGCGTTCGCCAAAGATCGACTCTGCCGCCCCGATCTTGTCCATATGGGCGTAGAAGTGGTCACCGCTCAGGCAGGCAAAATTGACGATGTCCGCCTCCGTTAGCGTGCGGCGCGGCGTCAGCAGGCTGTCGCCCGGCTGCAGTTCCTCAAAGTATTTACGGAACGGATGGACGCGATCTTCCTGCACCGCTGCGCCACGCACCCACTGTTTGCCGATGGCGGCCAGCATCGTCGGGCTACCCTGAATCGCGGTGCGCTGCAGGTAGTGCTTCACCGCGCGCAGGCCGCCCAGCTCTTCGCCGCCGCCCGCGCGGCCAGGGCCGCCGTGCATTAGCTGAGGAAGCGGGGAGCCGTGGCCGGTAGACTCTTTTGATGATTCTTCATTAAGAATCTGAATACGCCCGTGGGCACGCGCCGCGCCGGCAATAAACTGGCGGGCAATGTTCAGGTCTGCGGTGACAAGCGTCCCCGCCAGGCTGCCGCCGCCCGCGCGGGCAAGCTGCATGGCGTGCTCTGCACTGCGATACGGCATCAGGGTGGCGACCGGGCCGAAGGCTTCGGTATCGTGCACCGCCGGGGTTTCATCCGGCTGCGGGCAGAACAGCAGGGTCGGCGGGAAGAACGCCCCCGCGGCCTGCAAATCCGCTTTGCCGCCCAGACGGATCTGGCAGCCTGCGGCGACCAGCCGATCCACTTTCTCCTGCACGTCTGCGCGCTGTTCAGCGTTGACCAGTGCTCCCATCTTCACCCCTTCCTGCGCCGGGTCGCCCATTACCACCTTTTCCAGACGGGCAATCAGCGCCTGGCTGACGGCATCAACCTGGCTTTGCGGGACGATAATCCGGCGAATGGCGGTACATTTCTGCCCGGCCTTGGCGGTCATTTCGCGGACCACCTCCTGAATGAACAGGGCAAACTCCGGCTGCTCCGGCGTGACGTCTTCACCCAACACGCAGCAGTTCAGGGAGTCGGCTTCCATGGTGAACGGTATCGAATTCGCCACAATATTCGGGTGCACGCGCAGGCTTTGCCCGGTGCTGGCGGAGCCGGTAAAGGTCACCACGTCCTGGCTGTCGAGCTGGTCGAGCAGATCGCCCGCGCCGCCGCAAATCAGGCTGATGGCGCCGTCCGGCACCAGTCCGCTGTCCACGATGGATTTGATCATCGCCTGCGTCACCTGCGCGGTAGCGGTGGCGGGCTTGATGATGGCGGGCATCCCGGCAAGCCAGGTCGGCGCGAGTTTTTCCAGCATTCCCCAGCAGGGGAAGTTGAAGGCGTTGATGTGTACCGCCACGCCGGATTTCGAGGTCAGAACGTGGCGCGCCGCAAAGCCGCCTTCTTTCGACAGGGGGATTAGCTCATCTTCCGGCCACAGCGTGTCGTCCGGCAGCTCGCGGCTGCCCAGGCTGGCATAAGTGAAGAGGGTGCCGATGCCGCCTTCAATATCGACCCAGCTGTCCGCCTTCGTCGCGCCCGTCTGGGCGGACAGGGCATAAAACGCCTCTTTTTCGCCGAGCAGGTGTTTCGCCACCGCTTTCAGCATGGCGGCACGTTCAATAAAGGTCATGGTGCGCAATGCCTCGCCCCCATGCTCAATGGCATAGCGACGGGCGGCCGCCATGTCCAGCCCTTCGCTGGTCACTTCCCAGAGTGCTTCGCCGCTGATGGCGTGATGAATCGCGCGTTCGCGGCCCCGGCCAGACTGCCAGGTACCGGACAAGAAGCTGGCTAACTGCTGCATCGCTTATCTCCAAATGTTTCGTGATTTCACTATTAATAGTTTGATCGCGAATCATAAAAATCAAGCTGTGTTTTTAATGAATTGTTAACGTTGTGATCTGACTGGACGAATCGCGTCGCGTAAGGGCGCTTCGCAAAAGGTTGGCGTATAAGCCTTGCGAGCAGCATCACAAAACCGGGAAACAATTCTTGGGGTTATATTTAACCTTTGTGTAACTTTTAAAAAACAAAGTGATTCAACATTTCACTTTAATTTGCAAACTAACGAATCATAAAGGTGATGACGTGACGCAAGAACAACGGTTTGAGCAGCGCATAGCGCAGGAGACGGCGATTGAGCCTCAGGACTGGATGCCGGAAGCCTACCGTAAAACGCTGATCCGCCAGATTGGTCAGCACGCGCACTCCGAAATTGTCGGCATGCTCCCGGAAGGGAACTGGATAGCCCGCGCGCCGACGCTGCGCCGAAAAGCGATCCTGCTGGCGAAAGTGCAGGACGAAGCCGGACACGGGCTTTACCTCTACAGCGCGGCGGAAACGCTGGGCTGCGCGCGGGAAGACATCTACCAGAAGATGCTCGACGGCAAGATGAAATACTCCTCCATCTTCAACTATCCGACCCTGAGCTGGGCCGATATCGGCGTGATCGGCTGGCTGGTGGACGGGGCGGCCATCGTCAACCAGGTGGCGCTGTGCCGTACCTCCTACGGCCCGTATGCCCGGGCGATGGTGAAAATCTGTAAAGAAGAGAGCTTCCACCAGCGTCAGGGTTTTGAAGCCTGCATGGCGCTGGCGCAGGGCAGTGAGGCCCAGCGTCAGATGCTGCAGGACGCCATCAACCGCTTCTGGTGGCCGGCGCTGATGATGTTCGGGCCGAACGACGACAACTCGCCGAACAGCGCCCGCAGCCTGGCCTGGAAAATCAAACGCTTTGGCAACGACGAGCTGCGCCAGCGCTTTGTCGACAACACGGTTCCGCAGGTGGAGATGCTAGGCATGACGGTGCCGGATCCGGACCTGCGTTTCGATGAAGAGAGCGGACACTACCGCTTCGGCGAGATCGACTGGCAGGAGTTTGACGAGGTCATTAACGGGCGTGGCATCTGTAACCACGAACGTCTGGCCGCGAAACGCAAAGCCTGGGACGACGGGGCGTGGGTGCGGGAAGCCGCGCTGGCGCACGCCGAAAAACAACGTACCCGTCAGGCCGCATAAGAGGAAATAACCATGAGCAATGTCTACTGGCCGCTGTACGAAGTGTTCGTACGCAGCAAACAAGGGTTATCCCACCGTCACGTGGGCAGCCTGCATGCCGCCGACGATCGCATGGCGCTGGAAAATGCCCGTGATGCCTACACCCGCCGCAGCGAAGGGTGTTCTATCTGGGTGGTGAAGGCGAGTGAAATTGTGGCCTCCCAGCCGGAAGAGAGCGGCGAGTTCTTCGACCCGGCGGAAAGCAAGGTTTACCGCCATCCGACGTTCTACACCATCCCTGACGGCATCGAGCATATGTGAGGCAAAGAATGAACTCAGTGACTGCCTATGCCCTGCGTCTGGGCGACAACGGTCTGGTGCTCTCCCAGCGTCTCGGCGCCTGGTGCGGCCACGCGCCTGAACTGGAAATTGACCTCGCGCTCGCCAATATCGGCCTCGACCTGCTGGGGCAGGCGCGCAATTTCCTGACCTATGCCGCGGAATTAGAAGGCCAGGGCGATGAAGACACGCTGGCGTTTGGCCGCGACGAGCGCCAGTTCCGCAACGTCCTGCTGGTGGAGCAGCCGAACGGCAGCTTCGCCGACACGATTGCCCGCCAGTACCTGATGGATGCCTGGAACGTGGCGCTGTACGAACGTCTGACCCAAAGCCGCGACGGCCAGCTTGCCGCCATCGCCGCCAAAGCGATTAAAGAGGCGCGCTACCACCTGCGCTTCAGCCGCGGCTGGCTGGTGCGGCTGGGCGACGGGACCGAAACGTCCGCGCAAAAAATGCAGCAGGCCATCGACAGCCTGTGGCGTTTTACGGCGGAGCTGTTTGACGCCGATGAGGTCGAGCTTGAACTGATTGACGCCGGCGTGGCGGTGGATCCGCGAACCCTGCGCCAGCCGTGGGAAAGCGAAGTGTTTGCTGGTCTGAAAGAAGCCTGTCTGCAGGTTCCCGCAGAGGTGGCGTACCGCACCGGGGGCAAGAAGGGGCTTCATACCGAACATCTGGGTCCGATGCTGGCGGAAATGCAGTATCTCCAGCGCGCGTATCCCGGTCAGCAGTGGTAAAGGAGAACGCTATGCAACGCCTCGTCGACATCGCGCCCGCGCAAATCCCGCAGATCTGGTCGCTGTTAAGCCAGATCCCCGATCCGGAAGTGCCGGTGTTAACCATCACCGATTTAGGCATGGTGCGCAGCGTGAAGGCGCAGGGGGAAGGCTGGGTGATTGGTTTCACGCCAACCTACTCGGGCTGCCCGGCAACGGAACACCTGCTGGGGGCGATCCGCGAGGCGATGACCGCGCACGGCTTCACTCCCGTGCACATCGTGCTCCAGCTTGAACCTGCCTGGACCACCGACTGGATGACCGCCGACGCGCGCGAGCGCCTGCGGGCGTACGGCATCAGCCCACCCGTGGGGCATAGCTGTCACGCGCACGCCCCTGCAGAGGTGAGCTGCCCGCGCTGCGCCAGTACCGACACCTCCCTTATCAGTGAATTTGGCTCGACGGCCTGCAAAGCGCTCTACCGCTGCAATACCTGCCGCGAGCCCTTCGACTATTTCAAATGTATTTGAGGCTGCCATGACAACGTTTCATTCATTAACAGTGGCAAAAGTGGAACCCGAAACCCGCGACGCGGTAACCATCACCTTCGCGGTGCCGCAGGCGTTGCAGGAGGCCTACCGCTTCCGCCCCGGCCAGCACCTGACCCTGAAAACGACGCTGGGCGAAGATGAGCTGCGCCGCTGCTACTCCATCTGCCGCAGCACCGCGCCGGGTGAGATCAGCGTGGCGGTCAAAGCGATTGAGGGCGGGCGCTTTTCCCGCTACGCCCGGGATGAGATCAAAGCCGGCATGGCGCTGGAGGTGATGGTTCCTCAAGGGCAGTTTGGCTACCAGCCGCAGGCTGAACGTGAAGGCCACTACCTGGCAATTGCCGCAGGTTCCGGGATCACCCCGATGCTGGCGATTATCTCCGCCACGCTTTCAACCGAATCCAACAGCCATTTCACCCTGATCTACGGCAACCGCAGCAGCCAGAGCATGATGTTCCGCCAGGCGCTGGCGGACCTGAAGGACAAATACCCGCAGCGGCTGCAGCTGGTCTCCATCTTCAGCCAGGAGCGGCTGGACAGCGACCTGCTCTTTGGCCGCATCGACGGGGAAAAGCTGCAGGCGCTGGCGAAAACCCTGATCAACTTCCGCCAGTATGACGAGGCCTTTATCTGCGGCCCGTCGGCGATGATGGACGACGCCGAAGCGACGCTGAAGGCGCTGGGGATGCCGGACAAATCCATTCACCTTGAGCGCTTTAACACCTCCGGAATCACCGTTAAGCGCGCGGTGCACGTGCAGGCGGAAGGTCAAAAAGTGACCGTGCGCCAGGACGGGCGCGACCGTGAAATCATCCTGACGGCGGACGACGAAAGCATTCTTGATGCTGCCCTGCGTCAGGGGGCGGATCTTCCGTATGCCTGCAAGGGCGGCGTGTGCGCCACCTGCAAATGCAAAGTGCTGCGCGGCAAGGTGGACATGGCAACCAACTACAGCCTGGAGCCGGACGAGCTGGCCGCCGGGTATGTACTGAGCTGTCAGTCGCTGCCGTTAACCGCCGACGTGATTGTCGACTTTGACGCGAAGGGGATGGCATGAGCGAGCTGATTGTTACCCGTCATGACCGCGTGCTGCAGCTGACGCTGAACCGTCCGGCGGCGCGCAATGCCCTTAACAATGCGCTGCTGGCGCAGCTTGCGGAACAGCTTGAGGCTGCCGCCGTGGATGACGATATCGCCGTCTGCGTGATTTACGGCAGCGAGCGCTGCTTTGCCGCCGGGGCCGATCTCAACGAAATGGCGGAGAAAGACCTGCCCGCCACACTGAACGATATCCGTCCGCAGCTGTGGGCGCGCATTAACGCGTTTAACAAACCGCTGATTGCCGCCGTGAACGGCTTCGCGCTGGGCGCAGGCTGCGAGCTGGCGCTGCTGTGCGACGTGATCATTGCTGGCGATAACGCCCGTTTCGGCCTGCCGGAAATCACGCTGGGCATCATGCCCGGCGCGGGTGGCACCCAGCGACTGATCCGCAGCGTCGGTAAATCCCTGGCCAGCAAAATGGTGCTAACCGGCGAGAGCATTACCGCAGAGCAGGCGCTGGGCGCCGGGCTGGTGAGCGATCTCTTCCCGGCGTCTCTGACACTGGAGTACGCCCTGAAGCAGGCGGCGCTGATGGCGCGGCACTCTCCGCTGGCGCTGCAGGCGGCGAAGCAGGCGCTGCGCCAGTCCCAGGAGGTGCCGCTGCAGGCCGGGCTCGCGCAGGAGCGCCAGCTGTTTACGCTGCTTGCCGCCACCGAAGACCGCCGGGAAGGTATCGACGCCTTCTTACAAAAACGCACCCCCGACTTTAAAGGACGCTAATTGTGGAATTTATTCTCAGTCACGTAGAACAGGGCGTAATGACCATTACGCTGAACCGTCCGGAGCGTCTGAACAGCTTTAACGACGTGATGCACCAGCAGCTTGCCGAGTGCCTGAAGCAGGCCGAGCGCGATGACGCCATCCGCTGCCTGCTGATCACCGGGGCAGGACGCGGGTTCTGCGCCGGTCAGGATCTGAACGACCGTAACGTCGACCCCAACGGCCCGGCGCCGGATCTGGGAATGTCCGTGGAAACCTTCTACAACCCGCTGGTGCGCCGCCTGGCAAAGCTGCCGAAGCCGGTCATCTGCGCGGTTAACGGGGTGGCGGCTGGCGCGGGAGCTACGCTGGCGCTCGGCTGTGACATGGTGATTGCCGCCCGGTCGGCCAACTTCGTGATGGCCTTCAGCAAGCTCGGCCTGGTGCCGGACTGCGGCGGCACGTGGCTGCTGCCGCGCGTGGCCGGACGCGCCCGCGCCATGGGGCTGGCGCTGCTCGGGGACAAACTCAGCGCCGAGCAGGCGCAGGCGTGGGGGATGATCTGGCAGGTGGTGGACGACGACCAGCTTTCCGCCACTGCGCAGCAGATGGCGCTGCACTTTGCCTCGCAGCCGACCTTCGGCCTGGGCCTGATCAAGCAGGCGATCAATGCTGCGGAAACCAACACCCTCGACGCGCAGCTTGACCTGGAGCGCGACTATCAGCGTCTGGCCGGTCGCAGCGACGACTACCGCGAGGGCGTCAGCGCTTTCCTCGCGAAGCGCGCGCCTAACTTTACGGGGAAATAAGATGCTCAACATACGGACTGTCGCCGTGATTGGCAGCGGCACGATGGGCGCGGGGATTGCAGAAGTGGCGGCCAGCCACGGGCATCAGGTGCTGCTCTACGATATTTCCAGCGATGCGATAGCACGCGCTATCGAGGGGATCCGCCAGCGTCTGGCCTCCCGGGTGACGCGCGGAAAACTCTCCGCCGATGCCGGGAGCCAGATCCTCGCCCGGCTGCTTCCCGTCACGGATATCGACGCGCTCTCCGCGGCCGAACTGGTGATTGAAGCGGCCTCGGAACGGCTGGAGGTTAAAAAGGCGCTGTTTTCGCAGCTGGCGGAAATCTGCCCGCCGCAGACGGTGCTGACCAGCAATACCTCTTCGATCTCCGTCACGGCGATTGCGGCGGACATCCACCATCCGGAGCGCGTCGCCGGGCTGCATTTCTTCAACCCGGCGCCGGTCATGAAGCTGGTGGAGGTGGTGAGCGGGCTGGCAACCTCCCCGGAAGTGGCCGACGCGCTGTGCGAGCTGGCGCTGAACTGGGGCAAGCAGCCCGTGCGCTGCCAGTCGACGCCGGGGTTCATCGTCAACCGCGTCGCGCGCCCGTTCTATTCCGAGGCCTGGCGCGCGCTGGAGGAGCAGGTAGCCGCGCCGGAGGTGATTGACGCCGCCCTGCGCGAAGGCGGCGGCTTCCCGATGGGCCCGCTGGAGCTGACCGACATGATTGGTCAGGACGTGAACTTCGCGGTGACCTGCTCGGTATTTAACGCCTTTTGGCAGGAGCGTCGTTTTCTGCCCTCGCTGGTGCAGCAGGAGCTGGTGCTGGCTGGCAGGCTGGGCAAAAAAAGCGGGAAGGGCGTTTATGACTGGCAGGGCGACAGGCCCGGGGTGCGCTGGGCTGATACCGTGAACGACAGCTACAGCCCGATGCGCGTGGAAAAAAGACGTGACGGTGTCACGGAAATTGATGATGTGTACCTGATTGAAACGCAGGGCGAAACCGCGCAGGCGCTGGCGCTGCGGCTCAACGGGCCGGTGGTTGTAGTAGACCGCATCGAGCGTGACGTCGCGATCATCGCCGCAGCCGCCAGCAACCCGCATACGGCGACGCAAAAGGCCATCCGCTACCTGCAGCAGCAGGGGCTTCGGGTGGTGCAGATTGCCGATTATCCCGGCCTGCTGGTCTGGCGCACGGTGGCGATGATTGCCAACGAAGCGCTGGATGCTCTGCAAAAAGGGGTCGCCAGCGAGAAGGACATCGATACCGCCATGCGCCTGGGCGTCAACTACCCGAGCGGGCCGATCGCCTGGGGCGAGCGTCTGGGCTGGCAGCGCCTGCTGACGCTGCTGGAGAACCTGCAGCGCCATTACGGCGAAGAACGCTATCGCCCCTGTTCCCTGCTGCGCCAGCGCGCGCTTCTGGAGAGTAGCTATGAGTCATAACGCCTGGCACAACGCCCGCGCCATGTACGAACGGGACGCCTGCGCGCAGGCGATGGGGATGGACATTGTCGATATGGACGACGGCTACGCGGTGGTGTCCATGACCATCACCCCGCAGATGCTCAACGGCCACCAAACCTGCCACGGCGGACAGCTGTTTTCGCTGGCAGACACCGCCTTTGCCTACGCCTGCAACAGTCAGGGGCTGGCGGCGGTGGCCTCCGGCTGTTCGATTGACTTTCTGCGTCCGGGCTTTGCCGGGGACACGCTCACCGCCACCGCGCGGGTGAAGCATCAGGGCAGGCTGACCGGCGTGTACGACATTGAAATTCAGAACCAGCAACAGAAAACCGTCGCCCTTTTTCGCGGAAAATCTCACCGCATCGGCGGCAATGTGACAGGAGAGGCCTGATGCGTGACGCATTTATTTGTGATGGCGTTCGAACCCCGGTGGGGCGCTACGGCGGAGCACTTTCCGCCGTTCGGACTGACGATCTCGGCGCCGTGCCGCTGCGCGCGCTGCTGGCCCGCTATCCGCAGCTCGATCTGGAGCGGATTGACGACGTGATCTTCGGCTGCGCGAACCAGGCGGGTGAAGATAACCGCAACGTGGCGCGTATGTCGTCGCTGCTGGCCGGGCTGCCGCAGACGGTGTCCGGAACCACCATTAACCGCCTGTGCGGGTCGGGGCTGGACGCGATTGGTTTTGCCGCACGCGCCATTAAGGCGGGCGACGGCGACCTGCTGATTGCGGGCGGCGTGGAGTCCATGTCCCGCGCGCCGTTTGTGATGGGCAAAGCCACTGCCGCGTTCCAGCGACAGGCGGAGATCTTTGATACCACCATCGGCTGGCGATTTGTGAATCCGCTCATGCATCAGCAATTCGGAACTGACAGCATGCCGGAAACGGCAGAGAATGTAGCTGAATTGTTAAATATCAGCCGTGCCGATCAGGACGCGTTCGCGCTGCGCAGCCAGCAGCGTACCGCGCAGGCGCAGCAGAATGGCATTCTGGCGCAGGAGATTGTGTCGGTGCAGGTGCCGGGGAAAAAAGGGGCGGTCAACGAGTTCAGCGAGGATGAACATCCCCGCGCGGACACCACGCTTGAGCAGCTTTCCGGGCTAAAAACGCCGTTCCGCAGGAACGGGGTGGTCACGGCGGGAAATGCCTCCGGCGTCAACGACGGCGCAGCGGCGCTGATCGTCGCCAGCGAGCAGATGGCGCTGGCGCAGGGGCTGGTCCCGCGCACGCGGATCGTGGCGATGGCGACGGCAGGCGTGGAGCCACGTCTGATGGGACTCGGCCCGGTACCGGCCACGCGCAAGGTGCTGGAGCGCGCCGGACTCAGCATTAACGAGATGGATGTGATCGAGCTTAACGAAGCTTTCGCCGCGCAGGCGCTGGGCGTGCTGCGTCAGCTGGGATTGCCGGATGATGCCGCGCACGTCAACCCGAACGGTGGCGCGATAGCGATTGGCCACCCACTGGGGATGAGCGGCGCCAGACTGGCGCTGGCCGCGAGTAACGAACTGCACCGACGCGGCGGGCGCTACGCGCTGTGTACGATGTGCATCGGTGTGGGTCAGGGCATTGCCATGATCCTTGAGCGTGTTTGAGCATAAAAACAATGTGAGTACCCTACAATGACAAATACAACAAAGCTTGATCCGATTGAAACGGCCTCCCTTGACGAACTGCAGGCGCTACAGACCGCGCGTCTGAAATGGACGCTGCACCACGCCTATAACAACGTGCCAATGTACAAACGCAAGTTTGACGCCGCGGGCGTTCACCCTGACGATTTCAACGAGCTGGCGGATATCCGCAAATTCCCGTGCACCACCAAGCAGGACCTGCGGGATAACTACCCCTTTGATACCTTTGCCGTGCCGATGGAGCAGGTGGTGCGCATTCACGCGTCATCCGGCACCACCGGCAAACCGACGGTTGTCGGCTACACGCAGGGCGACATCGACAACTGGGCCAACCTGGTGGCGCGCTCCCTACGCGCGGCGGGCGGCAGCGCGAAGGACAAAATTCACGTGGCCTATGGCTATGGCCTGTTTACCGGCGGGCTGGGCGCGCACTACGGTGCCGAGCGTTTGGGGGCGACGGTGATCCCGATGTCCGGCGGCCAGACAGAGAAACAGGCGCAGCTGATCCGTGATTTCCAGCCGGACATGATTATGGTGACGCCATCCTACTGCCTCAACCTGATTGAGGAGCTGGAGCGCCAGATGGGCGGCGACGCCAGCACCTGCTCACTGCGCGTTGGCGTTTTCGGCGCGGAGCCGTGGACGCAGGCCATGCGTCGCGAAATCGAAAAACGCTTAGGCATTACGGCGCTGGATATTTATGGCCTCTCCGAGGTGATGGGGCCGGGCGTGGCGATGGAGTGTATCGAAACCGCCGACGGCCCAACCATCTGGGAAGATCATTTCTACCCGGAGATCGTCAACCCGAACGACGGCACGCCGCTGGATGACGGCCAGCAGGGCGAACTGCTGTTCACCACGCTGACCAAAGAGGCGCTGCCGGTGATCCGCTACCGCACCCGCGACCTGACGCGTCTGCTGCCGGCAACCGCGCGCAGCATGCGGCGCATGGACCGGATCAGCGGCCGCAGCGACGATATGCTGATCATCCGCGGCGTCAACGTTTTCCCGTCGCAGCTGGAAGAGGAGATCGTGAAGTTCGAACACCTTTCTCCGCACTATCAGCTGGAGGTGAATCGTCGTGGGCATCTTGATTCACTTTCCGTGAAGGTGGAGCTGAAAGAGAGCAGCTTAACGCTGACGCACGAGCAGCGTTGCCAGGTGTGCCACCAGCTGCGCCACCGCATAAAGTCGATGGTCGGGATTTCCACCGACGTGATGATTGTGAACTGCGGCAGCATCCCGCGCTCGGAGGGGAAAGCCTGCCGGGTGTTTGATCTGCGTAAAGTTGCGGCTAACGGTTAAAACACCTTCCCCTCTCCCCTTTGGGGAGAGGGCCAGGGTGAGGGACTTATGCTATGATTCATCCAGGACAAAAATAACAACAGAATGAATCACATGAATAAACTCGATGCCTTTATCCAGCACGCTGTCAGCTCGGTTCCCGTCAGCGGAACGTCGCTTATCTCCTCGTTATACGGTGACGCGCTTTCCCACCGCGGCGGCGAGATTTGGCTCGGCAGCCTGGCCGCCTTACTGGAAGGCATGGGATTTGGCGAGCGCTTCGTGCGCACCGCGCTGTTTCGCCTCAACAAAGAGGGCTGGCTGGACGTCTCCCGCATCGGGCGGCGCAGCTTTTACCGCCTGAGCGATAAGGGGCTGCGGCTGACGCGTCGCGCGGAGAATAAGATTTATCGCGCAGAGCTGCCCGCCTGGGACGGCAAATGGCTGCTGCTGCTTTCCGAAGGGCTGGATAAAACTACGCTCGCGGATGTGAAAAAACAGCTCATCTGGCAAGGATTTGGCACGCTGGCACCGAGCCTGATGGCCTCGCCGTCCCAGCATCTGGCGGACGTGCAGTCCCTGCTTCATGATGCCGGCGTGGCGGAAAACGTGATCTTCTTCGAAGCCCACTCGCCGCTGGCGCTCTCCCGCGCCGCGCTGCGTTCGCGGGTGGAAGAGTGCTGGCAGTTAACCGAGCAAAACGCGATGTACGAGTCGTTTATCAACTCGTTCCGCCCGCTGCTGCCTCTGCTGAAGGAGGCCGCGCCGGAGGAGCTGACGCCGGAGCGCTGCTTCCAGATCCAGCTGCTGCTGATTCACTTTTATCGCCGCGTGGTGCTGAAGGACCCGCTGTTGCCGGAGGAGTTACTGCCCGCGCACTGGGCGGGGCAAAGCGCCCGACAGCTCTGCATTAATATCTATCAGCGTGTCGCGCCGGGGGCGCTGGCGTTTGTCAGCGAGAAGGGCGAAACCTCCGTGGGTGAACTGCCCGTGCCCGGCACGCTCTACTATCAACGCTTTGGTGGTCTTACAAGCGCATAAGGAGTGAAGATGCCAGTTTATCAAATTGACGGTCTGACGCCGGTGGTACCTGACGAAAGCTATGTTCACCCAACGGCGGTGCTGATTGGCGACGTAATTCTGGGTAAAGGCGTTTATGTTGGCCCTAATGCCAGCCTGCGCGGTGATTTTGGCCGTATCGTGGTGAAGGATGGCGCGAACATTCAGGATAACTGCGTGATGCACGGTTTCCCGGAGCAGGACACGGTGGTGGAGGAGGACGGACATATCGGCCACAGCGCCATCCTGCACGGCTGCATCATCCGCCGCAACGCGCTGGTGGGTATGAACGCGGTGGTGATGGACGGGGCAGTGATTGGTGAAAACAGCATCGTCGGCGCGGCGGCGTTCGTGAAGGCGAAAGCGGAGATGCCTGCCAACCACTTGATTATCGGCAGCCCGGCCAAAGCGATTCGCGAGCTGAGCGAGCAGGAGATGGCGTGGAAGCGGCAGGGCACGAGGGAGTATCAGGTGCTGGTGGAGCGCTGCAAGCTAACTATGCACCAGGTTGAGCCGCTGCGCGAGGCTGAGCCTGACCGGAAACGGCTGGCGTTTGACGAGAACTTAAGGCCGAAGTCGGCGATGTAGGGGTAAGGCCGTCTTTTTTCGCCATATCCATCAGTAGCGCGATGCCAATATAGTTGCTCCAGTTAAAGATATTTTGCAGCACCACCACCGCATTGCCTTTCTCTTTGTCATAGCCGATGAAGCTGGAGTAGCCGCCGATATAGCCGACCTGATAAGTGATTTTTTCCAGACCGATAAAGTCGGTGGTCCAGGCAATGCCCTGCACCCCGTCGGGGCGTTGAATATCGGTATTTCTGACTTCGTCAAAGACGCTGTCCAGCAAGGGATTGTGGGTCGTAGAGACGTGATAGCGGGCATAGGCCGCCAGATCTTCGGCGTTACTGTACAGGCTTGCTGCCGCCACCATGTTGTTGGAAAAATGCCAGTCTGGCGTCAGCTGCCCGCGCGGGATGAATTTTGGCTGATCGCCCGCGTGGCCGAGCGCCCGCTGGGGGTATCCTTTGAGCTTCTGGGGCGTAAAGCTGCTGTTAACCATGTGCAGCGGACGGAAAATATAGCGTGACGCTAAACTCTGAATATCTTCGCCGGTTTTGTGCTTCAGGATATAGCCAATCAGGGCGTAGCCGGTATTCGAGTATTGCGGGGTTTTATCTCTCGGCGCGCGCCAGTTCGCCAGATAACGCAGCACGTTATCGCTGTCCAGTTCACCGTAGAAATTATCACCCGTGCCTAAGTAGCGGATGAATTTTCCTAGCATCGAAACGTCCATATTCTGGCGCGGAAGGCCGGAGGTGTGGGTTACCAGCTCCAGCAGGGTGATTTTTTGTGCATCCTTACTTAGCAGCGTTCCCGGCGGTAGCAATGTCGCCAGGCTGTCGTTCCAGTTCAGTTGCCCCTCACTCACCAGACAGGCCACCACTTCCGCCGTGATCCCTTTGCTGAGCGAGCCGAGCGCAAACAGGGTATCGGGCCTGACCGGGTAGCGGTTGACCGCATCGGTAACGCCCCAGGTGTAAAACTGAGGCGAGCCGTGATTATGGATTACCGCGACCGTCATTCCTGGAACGGACTTTTGCGCCATGTAGTGGCGCACCACGCTGTCAACGTCGCCATCCAGCGATTCATGGGTGAGGAGTTCCTGGGTACCTTCCGGGGAGGACATTTGCGAGAGCGTGCCACAACCGCTGAGTAATGGGATAGCAAACAGAAGCCAGCGAATTTTTTTTGTGATGTTCTGCATACCTGATAGCGAGTGTGGTGGTCATTGGCGCGGCGGGAATGTATCACACTTAGCCTGTTTGAATGTAAACTTTCTGTACGGAGGCCGCCGCGTGGGTGGTCATAGCAGCTTTTCGGCCTGCTTTGAGGATTTCAGCATGACACGCTTTCATCAGCTTACCGCCACCCGCCTGGATGGCAGTCTTATCTCAATGGCCGACTATGCGGGGAAGGTGGTTTTGGTCGTCAATACCGCCAGCCAGTGCGGCTTTACGCCTCAGTATGCGGGTCTCGAAGCGCTATACAAGAAATACGCCGAACAAGGGTTAGTGGTGCTGGGCTTCCCCTGCAACCAGTTCGGTAAGCAGGAACCCGGCGACGCCGATGAAATCTCAAAGACCTGTTACATTAACTACGGCGTCAGTTTTCCCATGTTCGGGAAAGTTGAGGTCAATGGCGCTGAAGCACATCCGATGTTTCGTTATCTGAAAAGCGAATTGCCTGGCGTGCTGGGTGGGCGGATCAAGTGGAACTTTACCAAGTTCCTGGTCGGACGCGACGGAAAGCCGCTCAAGCGTTTTGCACCGATGACGACGCCAGAGAAAATGGAGGGGGCAATTGTTGCGGCACTGGGAAGGTGAGTGTTTTTGTCGCCAGAGCCATCCATTTGCCGGGTATAGCCGAAATTCATTATGTCCGCTCTGTGCCAGGAGCGGACGTTGGTACAGGTAGCCCAGTAGTCGCCGCGATGGATGGGTTTACTGGAGCAGCATCGCCAGTAGCACCAGGCACAGCAGTATTACATAGATTCGTGCGTGCCATATGTCAGGTAAAGCAGGTATAACCCGACGGCTAAAAACTATTCCAGCCCAGCCCGTCAGTACCAACAGGCCTAAAATTTTCAGGCTGATAAAACCGAGAAATCCGCTCACCGGAATATTTTGCCAACCAATGACCGCATACGTCACGGCACCACACAGCGCGACAGGCAGAGAAAGCGGGTTAGAAGCGCTAATACATTCACCCATCGCATAGCCGTGTCGCCGTAATAATGGCACTGTCATCACGCTGCCACCCACGCCCAGCAATGCGGCTATCATGCCTATGATCACTCCGCCGCCCGTTACCACAGAAAGTGACAAGCGACGCGGGGAACTGCAGCTAAAAAAACCTTTGCGCAACAAACAATCGCCAATGGTTACCAGCATATAAAGAATGAACAGTGCGCGAACAATATTCTCGCTGAAGACTCCCGCCAGACAGGAACCCACGACAGCCCCGATGGCGATAAACCATAATAATGGGAACAATGTCTGCGCTGAAAGTTTGCCGGCGCGCCAGTTTCGGTAGCTGACCCAGCCCGCGTTAAAAATCATCACCGCCGTTGAGGTAGCAACCGCGATATGCATGGCGTTTCCTGCCAGCTCAGACTGCCGCAGCATCAGTTGATAAACAAATGGCACCACGACAAAACCGCCCCCAAAACCAAAGAGCACCGTGGTGATACCGGTAGTAAAGCCTGCCAGTGCAATAATTGCGATATCGTTCAAGAGAATATCCCCGACCTGAAAATGAGCGAGCAGCTTATACCGGTAGCATCCTGCTTCCCATTTGCGCAGCGCTCAATTACCTTTGTAAATCGTTCAGACGGAGACCGGTGTGCGCAACGTAAAAATTGAAGATGTCGATAAGCTCGATCGTGAAGTGGTGGCGTTAGGCAATGACTATGCGCAGGGATTTATACTGCCACAACACCAACATCGCCGCGCGCAGCTGCTGTATGGTGCAACGGGTCTCATGTACGTCTCAACCTGTAACGGAGAGTGGGTTGTTCCCCCACAACATGCAGTATGGATCCCACCCGAAACCCCTCACGCTGTCCGGTTTGTAGGTGTGACCACGCGTAGCTTATATATTGAACCAACATGTGTGACGGGATCGCTTAAGTATCGACACTGTAAGGTGATCAGCGTATCGCCATTGTTACGTCAGTTGTTGCTTGATGCCGTGGATTTGCCGCTGATGTATGACAGCGCACGCGACCGTGCGCTGGTAAATCTGCTGTTACTGGAACTGGCGGAAATGCCGGTTCGCGAATTCGATGTTCCGCTGCCACAACATCCGGCACTGTTGGCTCTTTGTCAGGCGTTTTTACTCAACCCCTCAATCCATGACCCTGCTGAGCGCTGGGCCAGTACGCTGTTTATGAGCGCCAGTACCTTTCGTCGACTTTTCTTACGGCAAACCGGCATGTCATTTTCTGCATGGCGACAGCGAGCCTGTGTCGTCAGTGCACTGACGTTGCTGATAACAGGTAAACCGGTGAATGAAGTGGCACTCACTCTCGGATACGACAATGCATCATCTTTCGCCACGATGTTCCGCCGTGTCACGGGACAGCCGCCTTCGTATTATCGGTTTGATTTCAAAAGCTTCACAGGGCACCGTTCATAACGTCAGTTATGTGACCACAGCGGACGTTCTGAGCTGTGTTAGCGTTAATCAGGTTATCTTGTGCTGAGTGCAAGTTTAGCCGCAAAGCACAAAAACAATCCTCCTGTAGCTCTGTCCATTCCCCTGACAACACTGCTTTTCTTCAGTATGGCTGATGCAAAGTGAGTGGATAAAATGAGCGTGACTGACCACATTGTCCCTATTGCGACATGAATGCTGACAAGTATAAAAGTCCATACAAAGGGGGAATGTCCGGCAGGTATGAATTGAGGTAAAAAAGAGACATAGAAAATACCCATTTTAGGATTGAGTACATTTCCCAGCATTCCTTTTATAAACCAGTTCCCCGCTGAAGGATTAACGCCATCGCCGTGATTGAAAGATGAACGTGGCCGCCTCAGCAGTTGTAAACCCAGCCAGCAAAGGTAAGTCGCACCACACATTTTCAGCATGGTATAAGCGAGTTCTGACACCGCCAGCAGCGCTCCCAGTCCCAGCGCAACAAGTGCGCCCCAGATAAAACAGCCAGTATCAATTCCAAGAGCTGCCTGAAAAGCCTTCTTTCCACCTTCAGCACATGCCGTTCGTAGAATGAGTGCCGTATCCAGGCCCGGAGTGAGGGTGAGCAGTAGTGCAGCGAGAGAGAAGGCAAGGAGAGAATCAGTAACAGACATTTTCTTTATCCGAAAGAGTGGATGTTACCCCCTTACTTTGCGCCAATCAATTAGACAAAGGCAGTTATGTGAATAAATTGTAAATTGCTTTAATGAGAAAAGCCCTGCTGGCATACCGGGCTACAACTCAGGACGCTTTCTCATGCACTGTCATGATGAATACCAATGGGTCCTTCTCCCGGTTTTCATAGAAATGAGGAACGTCCGTTCTGGCAGTTGCCGAACAGCCAGTTTTTACCTGATACACGTGATCCTGTACGCCGAGTGTGAGCGTGCCCGACTGAACATAAAACAGTTCTAGCGTTCCTTCCGCGTGGCCGGGTGACGCAAACTTTTCCCCGGGCTGCATTTCCCACATCCAGAGCTCGGTCATATCAGGGCCACCCGACCCTGCGAGCAATCTTGCTCTCCCGCCTGTTTCACCTTTCCACAACTCTGGGATCTCATTTTCAGCAATGAGATGCACGGTCGGTTTGACACTGACATCCACAAAATCAGCCACCGAAACCCCCATCGCGGCAGCCAGGCGACATAACAGGGCAATGCTGGGATTCGCCCGGCATCCCTCTATCTCAACCAACGCTCCCTTACTTACACCCGCCTGACGCGAGAGTTCATCAAGGGAGATTTTCTTTTGCTTACGATACAGTTTAATTCGCTGCGATACGGCTTCATTCACGGAGCTGGCGATCGAATTTGCATCGGTCATTAAATTGACTTTTTTGGTCATTGGTCATTATCATGGAATAAATTGGTCATTACAGGATTATCACGTGTTAACAGTATCTCCGTCAATTTCTCCTGAAATTTATCGTATTGCTCCCGGTTTTCGGGCGCTCAGTATCCGCGTAAAAGCTGCGCCAGTGCTTAATCCCGGCACTGGAGAAACGGCGCTGCGAGAAGCCTGTGAGGCGGTTCTGGCCGGTGAGCCTGCCTGGGCGGAATCTCATCTGGCGGCATGGGCCGACGTTTTTCAAAAATTTGGGGCTAAACCTAAACGCACCCCTTGCTCAGCGGATGCGTTACGCAAGCGCGTCTTACGTGACGGAACGATGCCAGCGCTCGATCCTGTCGTTGATCTTTATAATGCCGTCAGTCTCCGCTATGCCGTTCCGGTTGGTGGAGAGGATCTCTCTGCCTATCAGGGGGCGCCGCGTCTGACTGTGGCAAAAGGAACAGAACCTTTTGATACGGTCAAAGAGGGAGAGACCACCGTTGAGTATCCTTCACAAGGTGAGGTTATCTGGTGTGATGATATCGGCGTGACCTGCCGTCGCTGGAACTGGCGACAGGGGATCAGAACCCGCTTAGGCGTGGAAGCGCAGCAACAAATGTGGTTCATTCTGGAGAGTCTCCCGCAGATGCCGCTGGAGACGCTTCACGAAGCCGGAAAAATGCTGACCGACGGCCTGGAAAAAATGATGCCCGGTCTGTGGTTTGACGTTGCTCTCATCGAAGAACCACAGCAGTAATATCCTCCAGGAGAAACATGTATGTTTACCGGCTTGTCGGCATTTCCATTAACCCCAGTCACCGCCAGCGGCGTGGATGAAAAGGGTTTCAGCCATATCCTTTCCCGTCTTACAGACGCTCGGGTTGATTCTATGGGCATCCTGGGGTCAACCGGAAGCTACGCCTATCTGACCCGGGAGCAGCGCAAGCGCGTAGCAACGCTGGCCAAACAGCATGCAGGGAACATCCCCGTGATGGTGTGTGTGGGAGCGGTCAGTACCGATGCCATTCTGCATCTGGCAGATGATGCACAGGCCGCTGGTGCAAATGCGCTGTTACTCCCGGCGGTCAGCTACCAGCCACTACGTGACGAAGAAGTCTTCTCACTCTTTGAGACCGTTATCCGGCACGTGTCTGTACCGGTGTGTATCTATGATAATCCGGGCACGACGCATTTTACCTTTACGGATGAACTCCACGGTCGTCTCTCATCACTTGAGGGTGTTCGCTCGGTCAAGATCCCTGGCGTCCCGAATAGCCCCGCTGCAGCAACTGAGCGGGTGAAGGCGTTGCGTCAACATCTGAACCCTGGCGTAACAATCGGTATCAGTGGCGACGCTTATGCGGGACTGGGATTAAACGCCGGTTGTGAAGTGTGGTATTCCGTGTGTGGCGGTCTGTTCCCTGAGATGGCGAAACAAATCACTGAAGCCGCGGCGGCAAACGATCGTCAACGCGTTACAGCCCTGACAACCCGCCTTGAGCCATTGTGGTCGCTGTTCCGTAAACATGGCGGAAGTATTCGCGTTATTGCCGCTGCGGCTGGCGTGCTTGGGCTTACCGACATGGATTGCCTGCCTCGACCTCTGCAACCGTTGTCAGCTGGCGACATCGCGGATATTTCCCATGTAATAAGCACGATGGAGCTGAAGTGATCTCCGCAGGACTGGGTGTCTACCGGTCCTTACAGCAAAATTTTATTATTGAAGTGACTCTTCTTCGCCTGATAGCTTATCTGCATCAGGAGAATAATGCTGGCAAACGCACGCCAGTTTATGCCCGTCAGGATCGCGCAGATAGGCAATATAAAAGTCGGGGCCGTAGGCGGTTCGTGTACCGGGCACGCCTTCATTTTTCCCACCCGCGCGGAGGCCCGCTGCATGGAAGCGTCTGACAATGTCCGCGTTATCTGCTCTGAAGGCGAACATTGTCCCGTTTCCCGCCGTCGCGGGTTGCTGGTCAAATGGAGGACAAATACAGAAGCTAAATTCGTCATCCGGATGATTTTCGTTTCCCCACATTGCCCAGCTATCAGTCCAGGCGGGCAGACGCGTATAGCCCAGCACGTTAAAAATAGCGTCATAAAAGTTCACGGCGCGCTGAAAGTCATTTGTCCCAATCGTGATATAAGCGAGCACTTTAAACATCCTCTTTTCCGTCAGTCTGAACAGAGATTATCGCAAAGTAGCTATCTTCATCACCACCCAGGCCAGGATCATCGGCATGCCTCAGCTGGACGCCTCGGCGATAAAAAATGTTGGCTGACGTCATCGTGTGCCGATAATACAAAAACTGTATGATTACACCTTCCAAAAAGGGAATGTATGTCTTTACCGCCACTGTATGCGCTGCGCGCGTTCGAAGTTGCCGCACGGCTGAACTCGTTCAGCAAAGCGGCTGAAGTCCTGAATATCACGCCGGGGGCGGTCAGCAGGCATGTCCGCACGCTTGAGATGTGGTTCGACTGCGAGCTGTTTAAACGGCAGGGACCGAGAGTGGAGGTCAGCGACGCCGGGCGTATTCTGGCCGGGCAGCTTAGCGAAAGTTTCTCGAATATTGAGTGGGCCTGTCGCGCATTTAAAAGTGAAAACCATCTTCTGCGCCTAAAGGCCCCCAGCACACTGACGATGCGATGGCTTCTCAATGTGCTTAAATCCTTTCGGGAGAATCATGCGAAGCCGAAAATCGAAATCGCCAGCGTCTGGATGGACTTCGACACCGTTGACTTCAGCCGCGAGCCATACGATTGCGCGATCCTCCTCGGTAACGGTTATTTTGGCGAGTCAACGGAGAGCAGGCTGCTGTTCAGCGAATGGCTTATTCCGGTTTGTACGCCGTCTTTGCTGGAGTCTGCCCGGCATCAGCTTTCTGAGTGCGATCTTATTCATCCGTCACCGGACCGACGGGACTGGAAGCGCTGGCTGAAAAGGACGGGCTTATTCCCCGGCCTCGACATGAGCGGCGGGATCGTGTTCGACACCCTGGAGCAGGGAAGCCTTGCGGCCATGCACGGACACGGCGTGGCGATGGCCGATCTCCGGCTCACGCTCGACGCGCTGAAAAGCGGCCTGCTCGCGCTGCCCTTCCGGGAGGCGATAGCAACAGGGGACGGTTACTATCTTGTCTGGCCGAAAAATTCGCTCAGAGGACAGAGTATTGAACGGTTGCTGGCCTGGCTTAACCTCAATTCGCCGGTCGTTCCTTCGCTGGATATCGTCTGTCTTGAGTATAATGAAAAGCGGCTGTCTTAAATTAAACAGGATATTCCTTACGGACTATCCTGTTTAATAAGTTTACGCGTAGGGTATATTCGCCATCTTTTTATATCTTTCCGGCAGTGCGCTATTCAGGTTAAGTAATTTATCCAGAATATAAAGCGCTGGCGTCCCCTTTGCGCGCTCTTCGTCGATCAGCGAAGAACGTAGCACATTGGCAGCCGAGGTCATTTTACGAAAATACTCTTCTGATTCCGGCGTCTGTACTTCACCGGACTCCGCGTAACGCACCCGTGGCCAGTCCGCGAAGTCAGGCTGGGGGAAGAGTCCGACGTCTTTTGTCATATGTGCTGAGAGTAGCTCCTCGGCATTGCCAGGAGCGTTCTGGGCAAATGAGAGCAGGTGCAGTCGATGTATAAATGGCGAAAGCGCTTCTGAACGATGACTTTCTGAGGAAAGTAAGGTGATTAGCGCAGGTATTTTTTCATCAGCGGTGCTTTTTTCTGGTGAGAGGGTTTTCAATAAATGGAATAAAACATCGAGTGTCATAGGTGCTCCATATCCGCACATTATTATTTATTGTTTTTACGTCGCTATCTGTTTTTGACAGCGGTATACCAGGGGTAAATGGATGGTATTTCAGTGCGGTTATGTTTCAAAAACGATAAATAGTTGGCATTAATGTGAGTTTTACTCAATGTGGCGCTCTGGGCTCCAACATTGCAGATCCTCTCACGGCAGCGTTTTGTTTCACAAATGCCTTAGCTTATCGGCTTTTCAGGATGGTATAACGTCGTACAGCAATCGGCTTGCCGTTAATCGCCACATTCTCAAAGGCTTATATGAAACAAATTACTTTTAGTGACCTGCAGCAGCAAAGCGAGCAGGCCGCACATTCTCCTCGCTTACGCGCACACCGTAATTTACACCCTGACCTGAGCGACCCGGTGCAGCGCCTGGCCATTGCAATGGAACCCGGTACCTATGTCCGCCCCCATCGCCATCCGCAAACGTTTGAACTGCTGACGGCGCTGAGCGGCCGCTTTCTGGTGCTGAATTTTGACGACAGCGGAAACGTGACCCGGCGCGTGGTGTTAGGCGAAGAGTGTAAAGTCCTGGAGATGGATGCCGGAACCTGGCATGCCGTGCTGTCGCTGGATAAAGGCGGCGTCATTTTTGAGGTAAAACACGGGGCGTATCAGCCCGTGCCTGAGCACGATACCGCCCCGTGGTCGCCTGCTGAGAACGCGCCAGGTACTGTAGAGTTGATGAAATGGTACGCCCAGGCGCAGGTGGGTGATAGGCGTTTTACCCTGTAATTTTCCTATAGTATTCCCGGCGCGCAGAAAAGCGCGCCAGCACCGTATGGTTTACTGGATGTCGCCCAGTCGTTGCAGAAATTCCTCAACCTGCTCAGGCGTAGCCGTGTCTGCCTGGTAAAGGATATCGAGCTTAACGTTCTTCAACCCGCAGAAGCCAAATACCCCTTCGATTATCTGCGTCTGGATCGCCGTCGAGTAGCCGTGTTTGTCGAACCCGGTAAGATCGCTACCGCCGGTGGCAATCAGGCGGACGGGAACATCACGTAAGTTTCCCACAATCCGGCCGTCGTCGGCCACCTTATACGCCCAGTTCAGGGTTAACACGCGATCGAACCAGCCTTTCAACAGCGCGGGAACCGACCACCAGTACACCGGGAAGACGAATACCAGCATATCCGCGCGCTCGACGCGCTTTTGCTCGCGCAGAATATCGTCGGGAAGGGCGCTCGGATCACCGTGATACAAATCGAGATCGGCGCGGGTCATCGCCGGATTAAACCCTTCAGCATGCAGATCGGCGATCTCAACCTGCGTACCTTCCTCGCGTAATTTCCCGGCAATACGGGCTGCCAGCGTATGGGATAACGAATTGTCGATCGGGTGTGCCGTCACGATCAGCGCGTTTTTAATGGCATGGGTTGCAGACATAGCGACCTCCAGATGGGGGAGAAGTGATGCCTATATTACTATTGGTAACTTAGGTGTCAATCCGCCCCCGGCGATCATTTTGTGCTATTCGCGTAGGTCTCCAGCACCCCGGTCATGGCGCCGCAGAGCATATCTTCTGCCACATTCCGGGCGAGCACGCCGTTGCCAGCCGAGGTGCTGAGCGCCTCCGCCGCGCCAATGATGGCCGTCAGTACCGCTTCTCCCTGAACGCCTTTTAAGACGATAAAAGGAGAAAGCGCGGTGCGCAGGCAGTCGGCGCATTCGGCCACGCATGCTTCCCGAAACGTCTGCAGCACGCGAGAACCGGACAGCGCCGCGGCGATTGGCCCGGTTTCAGGCCCGGCGGCAATGGCACAGTCGATATAGGCCGCGCTGAAAAAGCGGATCGTCTTCTCCAGCGTTTTGCTGTCCACCGCCAGCGTCTCGCGGAATTTCGCCAGCTGCCGATCGCTATAGTCCTGATACAGTGCCATCAGCAGCCCCTCACGATCGCCAAAGTGGTCGTAGGGGATAGGCTTGGTCACGTTGGCCCGTTCTGCCAGATAGCCAAGGGTCAACGCCTCCGTGCCTTGCTGACGCACGATCCCTCGCGCAACCTCCAGCAGCTGCACGCGGCGGTCCTCTTTTCTTAAGCGCTTAACAACCATGCTTGCCTCAGGTCAGTTATCTACTGATGGTAGTTTACACGTTTTCCGTGGCATGCTGTACACGTTGTTCAGCCGGGCGGATCCGGAACCAGATCGCATACATCGCGGGCAGGAAGACGAGCGTAATGATCGTCCCGCCCAGCGTGCCGCCGATCAGCGTCCAGGCCAGCGTGCCCCAGAATACCGAATGCGTCAGGGGAATGAACGCCAGCACGGCCGCCATGGCGGTGAGTAAGACCGGCCGCGCTCGCTGGACCGTCGCCTCGACCACCGCCTGGAACGGATCGAGGCCGTCCTTCTGGTTATGATCGATTTGACCGATCAGGATCAGCGTATTGCGCATCAGAATGCCAGAAAGGGCGATCAGGCCGACCAGCGCGTTGATGCCAAACGGCTGATTAAATATCAGCAGGGTCGGCACAACGCCAATCAGCCCCAGCGGCGCGGTTAAGAACACCATGACCATCGCGGAGAGTGAGCGCACCTGCAAAATGATGATCAGCAGCGTCAGGGCAATCATGATCGGGAACAGCGGTAACATGGCCTGCGTGGCTTTACCCGACTCCTCAATCGACCCCGCCATGTCAATGCGGTAGCCGGCCGGCAGCGTATCAACGATCGGCTGGAGCTGCTTCATGATGGCGACCGACACGTCCGGCGGCTGAAGATTGTCGGCGATATCGCCCCGTACGGTAATCGTGGGGGTGCGATCGCGACGGCGAAGGACCGGGTCTTCCATGCCGACCTCTATCTTGCCAATTTGAGACAGTGGCACGCGCTGTCCCGCATTGCCGACCAGGGTAAATCCTTCGATTTTTGCCGGGTCAAGGCGGATATCACCCGCCGCGCGGGCAACGACCTCTACCGATCGAATATCTTCCCGCACGGAGGTGACAGGCACGCCTGAGAGCAGGAACTGAAGCTGCCCGGCAACGGCGCTGGAAGTTAAGCCGGTCGCCTGCAGGCGGTTCTGATCGAGAGTGAAATGGAGCACCGGAACGCGCGAGCCCCAGTCGGTGTTAACGGTTCGCATCATCGGGCTTGCCTGAAGCACGGCTTTCACCCGTTCGGCGATGTCCTGCACCTGTTTGACATCCGGCCCTGACACGCGCCAGGCAACCGGGAAAGGCGAGTAGGGGCCAAACACCAGCTGCGTCACCCGCACGCGGGCTTCGGGGGCAAGGCCGCTGGCGACGGCCTCCCTGAGCCTGAACTTGAGCGCCTCGCGTGACGTCTCGCTGTCCGTCAGGATCACGATTTTCGCAAAAGAGGGATCGGGCAGCTCGGGGGCCATTGCCAGATAGAAACGGGGCGAGCCCTGACCAATATAGGCCGTGACGATTTTGGCTTCTGGCTGCTTGCCCAGCCACGCTTCTATTTTTGCAGTAGCGGCGCTGGTTTGCGCAATCGAGGTACCATAAGGCATCTGTACTTCAACCAGCACTTCCGGGCGATCGGAGGTCGGGAAGAACTGTTTTTTTACCAGCCCCATGCCGAGCACGGCCAGAATGAAAATGGCGACCACGGACCCGGCCACGCGCCATTTTCTGGCGATAACGCGGCCAAGCAGCTGGCGAAAACGATTATAGCGAGGCGTGTTATAGATGGCGGCATGGCCGCCTTCCACTTTGGGGATCGCCGGCAGGATCTTCACCCCCAGATACGGTGTGAACACCACCGCAACAAACCATGAGGCAATCAGGGCGAGGCCGACAATCCAGAACATATTGCTGGTGTATTCCCCGGCGGTCGACTGGGCAAACCCATTCGGCATAAAGCCAATCGCCGTCACCAGGGTACCGGCCAGCATCGGCGCGGCGGTGTGGCTCCAGGCGTAGGCTGAGGCTTTGATTCTGTCGTAACCTTCCTCCATCTTCACCACCATCATTTCGATGGCGATAATGGCATCGTCAACCAGCAGGCCGAGGGCGAGGATCAGGGAGCCCAGCGTGACGCGGTCAAAGTTTATTCCCGCGGCCTCCATCACCACGAAGACGACCGCCAGCGTCAGCGGGACCGCCGCCGCGACCACCACGCCCACGCGCCAGCCCATGCTGATAAAACAGACCACCATAACCACGAGCAGGGCGACGAAGAATTTGATCATAAACTCATCGACCGACGAGCGGATATTCACGGACTGGTCGGTGACCTTGGTCAGGGTCATGCCAAGCGGCAGGCTATCATTGATTTTCGCCGTCTCCGCATCCAGCGCTTTACCCAGCGCCAGGCCGTTCCAGCCCTCACGCATGACAACACCCAGCAGCAGGGCGGGTTCATGCTGATTGCGTATCAGCATCGTCGGGGGATCTTCATAGCCTCGTTCAACCGTTGCCACATCCGACAGCGTGAGCGTTTTGCCCTGAGCGACTAAAGGCGTATCGCGGATTTTCTGCAGTTCATCGAACGCGCCGTCCAGGCGGATAAAAATCTGCGCGCCCCGGGTCTCAATGGCGCCCGCCGCGGCCAGGGCATTCTGGTCGTTGAGGGCATTGAAAATATCCTGCGGTGAGAGGCCCATTGTCGCCAGACGGTCATGGGAGAAGGCGATATAAATCCGCTCGGCCTGTTCACCGATGATATTCACTTTTTTGACTCCTGGAACGTGCAGAAGCTGCTGGCGCAGGCCTTCGGCATCGCGTACCAGCTGCCGCTGCGGTTCGCCTTTTGCTTTCAGAGCAAAGAGGGCAAAGGTGACATCCGAGAATTCGTCATTGATCATCGGGCCGATGACGCCCGCCGGGAGACGCTGGGATTCATCCCCAAGCTTTTTACGCGCCTGATAGAACTCCTCCTGCACCTCAGAAGGCGGGGTTTTGTCCTGCAGTGACAGGGTGATAAACGCCATGCCGGGGCGGGTATAGGTTTCCGTACGGTCATACCATTTGAGTTCCTGCAGGCGCTTTTCCAGCGGTTCGGCCACCTGATCCTGGATCTCCTGCGCGGTTGCGCCCGGCCAGACGGCAATTGCCGTCATCTGCTTCACGGTGAAGGGCGGATCTTCCGCGCGTCCCAGTCCAAAAAAAGCGTAAATACCGGCAATCGTCACCAGAACGATCAGAAACAGCGTGACGGAACGCTCGCGGACGGCCAGCGCGGACAGGTTGAAGCGACTTTGGCTCATGGCGCGTTCTCCGCCGGAGCGGCATGGCGCTGTTCTGCCAGCCTGACAACTTCACCTTCGTGCAGAAGATGGGCGCCTAACGCAACAATTTTCTCCCCGGGCTTCACGCCGCCCGTGACCTGGACCGCATCTTCGCCCACGCTCAGCACCTTAACCGGCGTCCATGTGACCTTTGCCGGCTGGGCGGAAATGCGCCAGACGCCGGGCCCTTTACCCGCATCGTAGAGTGAAGCCAGCGGGACCTGCATGGCCTGACCTTCCGCTTTCGGGTCCTCAAGGCTGAGCGTGACGGTCGCCCCCAGCGGCGCGTTCGCCAGCTGGCCAGCCAGCACGTAGCGTGCTTCATACGTCCGGGTTGTGGCATCCGCGGAGTCAGACAGCAGGCGCAACGTGGCGGTGACCGGGTGTTGTTCACGGCCATAAAGCGTGGCTCGTGCTTCGCTGCCGACGGCAGGGCGCAGCGTCTCCGGAAGCTGCACGAGCGCTTCGCGCTGTCCCGCTCTGGCAAGGCGGATCGCCACCTGCCCGGCGCTGACCACCTGACCGGGTTCGGCAAGCGTCTCCATCACCACGCCGTCTGAATCCGCCAGCAGGACGGCATAGCCCGTGGCGTTTTGCGCCACGTTGGCCTGCGCCCGGGCGGCGCTGAGATCCGCCCTGGCCGTATCGGCCGCCGCTTTAATCTGATCGTACTCCGCGGCGGACACCGCGCCGGATGCCACCAGACCGCGATAACGCGCCTCATCGCTGGTGGCTTTTCTCGCCCGCGCCTGGGCAGCATCCACCGCGCGCTGCTGCGCCTGAGCCTGTAATTTCAGGTCAACCGGATCCAGACGCAGTAAGGGCTGGCCCTGTTTGACAGTCTGCCCGGTATCCACCAGACGTTCGAGGATTTTACCCTGAACCCTGAAGCCCTGGTCGCTTTGCGTTCTTGCCATCACCACGCCCGTAAAGGTGCGAGCGGCTGGATTCGCCATCTCGACGGAGGCGGATCTGACAAGCGGTGGCCTGGTGCGCGGATCGTCACTCGCGGAAATATCGCCGCATGCCGCGAGGGCAAACGGCAGAAGACATATGGCAAGGCGGGCTGAAGTGAGCCTGAGCATGGGAAACCCTTTTGAAGTAACAGGACAGTTTCCGCATTCTGTGATTAGTGACCAATAAAGTCAATGGTCACTAATCAGGGGGCCAGGCTTCTTAAAATCAGTGAGGAGAGGAGTACCGCTGCCGTTGGGGCAGTTTCAAGGTTGTACTGCAACTGAACGGGGTTAATGTAAGGGCACATCACCATGTAAACGGCGCAGGTGACCTCATCCAGCGGCGTCTTCCTTTCGAACTCTCCAGCCTGTCTGCCTTCGATAATGATGCTCTCAATCAGCTTCAGGAGGCTTTCGGTATACCTTTCCGTCGAAGGCCACTTCTCCCGTGACGCGACGGCGGCGATGTCGTAGAGCTTGCGATCGTGGAAAAACAGCTCGCTTCCGGCCTCGGTAAGTGCTTTGAAGAGACGGCGGATTTTTTCGCTGGCTGACGGCGCATCCGCAATGGCGGAAAGCACGGCCGTCATGATCAGCTCCAGGCGGTTAGCGCAGATCACCTCGCCGATAGCCTGCTTGGAATCGAAGAACTTATAAATGTAGGATTTTGAAAAACCGATAGATTTCGCCAGCTCGGCGACGGTGGTTTTTTCATAGCCGTAGTGACCGAAGTGCTCAAAGGCCGCTTCGACGATTTGCTCTCTGACAGAATGGTCAAGTGGACCACGTATTGATGGGGCGTTCATAGTTTTAGTCATTATGTAAGCTTAGCGTGACGAGCTACGATTGACAACGAGTGACCATTTCGTATTTTGGTTACATCCGTTTTCGTCGTGAGCCGTTCAGACGGGACGATCAACCAGGTGGGGTAAGTGTATCACTGTTTTTCGCGCGCTATGGCATCTATCTGTCTGCGGGGGCGAGGAGGCCGCAATAGCGATGCGGCCTTGTCTGTCAGGCAGCCAGTTCAGGCATTTGCTCCTTTACGAAATTCAACACCTTCTTCGCGTCCAGAGACGCGTAGGGAAGACTCTCAATGATGGCGATTGAACGTGTATTGCCCACCGTTGCGTGTATCTCGTCGAGTTTGTACTGAATGTGCGGCGCGATAAGAAAACCGTCGAAAGCGGGGACGACGCTGGCGAAGTTATCCAGCCCAACGGCGCTAATCATCAGTGGATAGCCTTCTTGTTCTGTCAGGGACTGCATTTTTTTGGCAAGAGCGTTTGCGGTATTACCGAACAAACAACATATCAGAAGCTTTTTCATATTTTGTTCCTCCTGAAAACCGCTCATAGGGTAGTCCTGAGGTGGTCACCGAAATGCGCGCTATCTCTGATTTTGGTGACAAAACTATAACCCCAGATCGCTCAATGAGGGATGATCGTCCGGGCGTCTACCCAACGGCCAGTGGAACAGTCGCTCGGATTCTTTTATCGGCATATCGTTAACGCAGGCAAAACGGCGCTTCATCAGTCCGTCCGGTTCAAACTCCCAGTTTTCATTGCCGTACGAGCGGAACCAGTTGCCGGAATCATCATGCCATTCATAGGCATAGCGCACCGCGATCCGGTTGCCCGTAAATGCCCAGAGCTCTTTAATCAGACGATAGTCGAGCTCTTTTTTCCATTTCCGCGCCAGAAACGCCTGGGCTTCTTCACGGCCATTGGCGAATTCCGCACGGTTGCGCCATTGGGTATCCAGCGAATAGGCCAGCGCGACTTTCGCCGGATCCCGACTGTTCCAGCCATCTTCTGCCAGTCTGACCTTTTCGATCGCGCTTTCACGGGTGAAGGGCGGTAAGGGTGGGCGTGTGTTCATGGCGATTACCTCTGTATGATGAAGTAGACAGGTCTGTCTACTTGCGCTAATCTATGCCTGAAAAATAACGCTGTCAACATCCGTTTTGAGGCTACCGAAAAGTGAAAACCGAGCACGCAGGCAACGAAGCAAAAATCAGCGTCAGGGATAAAATATTACTGACGGCGCACGATCTTTTTTATTCCAATGGCTTCAGGGCGACGGGGGTGGATACGCTGATTAAAGATGCGAAGGTGACCAAGGTGACGTTTTATCGCCATTTTCCGAGTAAAAGTTTACTCATTCTCGCCTACCTGCACTATCGACATGAAATATGGATCAGCTGGTTTGAGACTACGCTGCGTCGACATCTTGATGAAGGCGAAATACCTTCTGATGCGATATCTGCAACCCTTTATGAATGGTTTATTTCGCCCGAGTTCCACGGCTGCGCGTTTATTAATGCCAGCGCAGAAGCCAAATCCGAGGATATAGAAAGCGAAATAAAAGCGATATGCCGCGATCATAAAATCGAAACTAAAAATATGATTGCGTCGCTGACGAAGATCGCTGATGAGCGCGTCGTCAATGAAATCACGCTGCTTATTGACGGCGCCATTATTCATGCACAAATGGGCACGGATTCAGAGACGGTAATAAATGTGCTAAAAAGGGGATTAGAGGCGTTGACCGGTCAGAAATAAGCCCTGAATCTGCCGCAAGTATTACGGTAGCTGGAATATCGACTCACCGAATCGGTAAGCTATTTATCCAAAGGAAACGAAAAATATGAGAACGCAGAAACGATGCCTGGGATGCGTGGCTATCGTGGTTGATGACTACGATCGCGCCATTGAATACTACACCGACAGGCTGGGTTTTACCCTCGTAGAGGATACGCCCCAACCGGGGAAACGCTGGGTCGTCGTCTTACCCAACCCGGAAAGCGACTGCAACATCCTGCTGGCTCGTGCCTCCAACGAAAGGCAGGAAGGTTTTATCGGTAATCAAAGCGGCGGAAGAGTTTTCCTGTTCCTTCAGACGGATGACTTTTGGCGCGATTACCATGCCATGAAAGCAAAAGGCGTTCATTTCTGCGAAGAACCTCGTGAGGAATAGTACGGGACGGTAGTGGTTTTTGAAGATATTTACGGCAACCGCTGGGATCTTTATCAGAATGCGCAACCGTGAATATCACCATAAATGATGTGTCATTCGCCTTTCGTCGTGCACGCTTCCCAGCAGAGCGTACTCAAAATTATGGGGACGTCTGGCTCTCGTCCCGCTGTGCCAGCGACAGCGCGCTGGCGCTGGCGGGGTCGAACAGCGATATGCTCTCAATCTGATTAAGCAAAATCACCTTGCGGAATGACATGGCGCTGCGGGGTTCAGAGTCGAGCGTAATGTCATGCTCCGCATACCACCTGCTGTAATTATTCTCGATGCGCAGGTTCATCGTCTTCTGGTCTCTGTACCCGCTCAACATGGGGATCAGCACGATATTGGCCGTTTTTTCATATTCCAGCGTCGCGGTGTGGATCATGCCGACGTAAATCCGCCGCGACCGGAGCGTCACCTGCGCCAGCTCGCCTTGCTCCATACACTGATAGAGCAGTTGTTCAATCCCGCTCGCCTGCGCAAGCCGTTTGTAGAGCTTTTTCCGGCTCTCGCCGTCCAGCCTGGCGCTTCCTGCCCAGTTAGAGCGGTAGAGGCAAAACAGAATGGCAAACGCCAGCATTACGACCACCGGCGCCTGAATGCCTAAAAAGCTCCAGTTCATAAAGTCGATTTGCCAGTCGGTGTATTTCGGTGAGGCAAAGTGAAAAGCGTTGTTGGCGGCGGAAAGGGCGAACAGCAGCAGCCAGAGCAATCCCGTGGCGATTACGCCCTGCAAAACGAAAATACAGCCGTAAAGCGCGACGAGAAAATAGACGTCCCAGCCAAAGGAACGCTTAATTTTAAAGCGGGTCGACAGGTCGCGGCTGGTGTACCAGTACCCGCAGACCATCAGCACCATAAATATCGCCGTTCCCATATCAGGCCCTCTTCAGCGCGTTAACGTGACGCAGAAAGTCCTGCCGCACCTCGTTGCTCTTGTAGTTCACCGAGGCGTTCCCGTCCTGGTCGATAATGATGCGGTCGCCATCTTCCACGGCTTCAATAATTTCCTGCTGACTCATCACCTGCAGTAAGGATTCCGGGCTTGAGAATAGGGAGAGAAAGAAACGTTTCATGTCAGGCATCCTTATGAATAAAAAGGATAAGCCTGGAAGATGACGGCTGAATTTGCCTTAAGGATAACCTGAAAGTGAAAGCCGGGTGGCGGCTACACCTTACCCGGCCTACAAAACCGTCAAATGATCGAGTTTTCAAATTGTTGATATTTATGGGTAATAAAAAATAAACTTGCACAAACTTGGACAAATAACGTTAATTGTGTAAGTTTTAATTATGCGATTACGCCACGTTGTTTACAGCCAGGATGTGACCCATGAGCACTTTGCCCTCTGTCGTGAGTCGGTTTATTGAGTACTACGCCGCACTGGATAGCCAGCCGCCGACCGCGCTGGTCGGGCTTTACCATTCGAATGCCACCCTTATCGATCCGTTCGGCGAGCACAACGGTATTTTCGCGCTTCAGCGCTATTTCACCCATCTGCTGGCAAACGTCGAGAAGTGCCGTTTTGTCATCGATCCGCCGCTCTGCAGCGGGAACCGGTTTGTTGTCACCTGGGTAATGCACTGGTCGCATCCGCGCATTGCCGGGGGCGAGCCGCTTGAACTGCCCGGATGTTCGGTGGTGGACACCGAAAACAATCTCATCACGCGTCAGCGGGACTTCTACGATGCGGGAGAGATGATCTACGAACACCTCCCTCTGCTGGGCTGGGCGGTACGCGGCGTGAAGCGGAGGGTCAAATCATGAAGACGGTGCTGATTACCGGCGCAAGCTCGGGCATCGGCGCGGGGCTGGCGAAGTCCTTTGCCGCTGACGGCTACCACGTGATTGCCTGCGGGCGCGATCCGGCGCGGCTTGAAGCGCTACATCAGACCTGTCCCAATCTCACCGTTCGCCCGTTCGATATGACAGACAGGGACGCCTGTCGCAAGGCGCTCAGCAGCGTTTACGCCGATCTGGTTATTCTCTGCGCCGGTACCTGCGAATACCTCGACGGCGGCGTGGTGGATGCGGCGCTGGTGGAGCGGGTCATGACCACCAATTTTCTCGGGCCGGTGAACTGCCTGGCCGCGCTGCAGCCGCAGCTGGTTGCCGGTAACCGCGTGGTGCTGGTGAGCTCGATGGCCCACTGGCTTCCCTTCCCGCGGGCAGAGGCCTACGGTGCGTCCAAAGCGGCGCTGAGCTGGTTTGCCGACAGCCTGCGTCTGGACTGGGAGCCAAAGGGGATTGCCGTGACGGTCGTCTCTCCGGGATTTGTCGATACCCCGCTGACGCGCAAAAACGATTTTGCCATGCCGGGTAGGGTGAGCGTTGACGAAGCGGTCAAGGCGATCCGTACCGGGCTGGCGAAGGGCAAAATGCATATCGCGTTTCCGGCCGGGTTTGGCCTTATTTTGCGGCTGCTCTCCGGGCTGCCCGCGTTTTTGCAGCGCACGCTTCTGCGCAGGATGGTGCGCTCATGAACATTGCAATTATCGGCAGCGGCATCGCCGGGCTGACCTGCGCCTGGCGGCTGGCAGGGCATCATCAGGTAACCCTGTTTGAAGCGGGCACCACGCCCGGCGGCCATACCGCGACGGTTGACGTCTCAACGCCCCAGGGCACATACGCGATCGATACCGGGTTTATTGTCTACAACGACCGCACCTACCCGCGCTTTATGGGCCTGCTCAGCGAGCTCGGCATCAGCGGGCAAAAAACACAAATGAGCTTTTCAGTACACAACCCCGAGACGGGGCTTGAGTACAACGGCCACACCCTGACATCGCTGTTTGCCCAGCGCCGAAACCTGGTAAATCCGGCATTCTGGCGTCTGCTGGGCGAAATCGTTCGCTTTAACCGCCTGGCGAAACAGGCCCTTGAAGGGGAAGTCGATCCGAACGCCACGCTGCAGACGTTTCTGGACCAGCACGGCTTCACGCCGTTTTTTGCGCGCCACTACATTCTGCCGATGGGAGCCGCGATCTGGTCGTCATCGCTGCAGGAGATGAAGCGTTTCCCGCTGCCGCTCTTCCTGCGCTTCTTTCACCATCACGGCCTGCTGGATATCACCCAGCGTCCGCAGTGGTACGTGGTGCCGGGCGGCTCGCGGGAGTATATCCGCGCCATGCTGGAAAAACTGGTCGACCGCCTGACGCTGCACCTGAACGCGCCTGTTCTGCGGGTGAGCCGCCACGCGCACGGGGTCACGCTTCAGCTTGAAAACGGCAGCCACACCTTCGACCAGGTGATATTTGCCTGCCACTCCGCCCAGGCGCTGGCCATGCTTGAGGATCCTACGCCCGCGGAGCGCGAAGTGCTGGGCGATATCGGCTGGCAGCGCAACGAGGTTGTTTTGCACAGCGATCCGCGCTGGCTGCCGGTGCGGCAGCGCGCCTGGGCCAGCTGGAACTACCGCCTGAGCGCGCAGGAGCAGGCCAGCGCCTGCGTCACCTACAACATGAACATTCTGCAGGGTCTGCCTGCGGGCAGCCCACTGTTCTGCGTCACCCTGAACCCGGACGCGCCGGTGGATGAACGCTTCGTTCTGCAACGCTTTGTCTATGAACATCCGCTGTTTAACCCGCAAAGCTGGCGTGCGCAGGCGCGCCGTGGGGAGATCAACGGTCATCACCGGAGCTGGTTCTGCGGCGCTTACTGGTACAACGGTTTTCATGAAGACGGCGTGCGCAGCGCGCTGGACGTGGTCAATGAAATAGCCGCCGGGGAGGGGAACTGACATGAACAGCTGCCTCTATCACGGCGTATTGCGCCACCGCCGCCTTCAGCCGAAAACGCATGAATTCAGCTACGGCGTTTTTATGGCCTGGCTGGATCTTGATGAACTGCCGCTGCTGGCGTCCGTCGGCGTGCGGCGCAACCGCTTTGCCGCCGCCGCGTTCCATGACGCGGACTATCCGCTCGGCACGCCGCTTAAAGAGAACGTGCTGAACAGGCTGGAGAGCCTGACCGGGGAACGTCCCGCAGGGCGGGTCATGCTTCTGACGCAGCTGCGCTACTTCGGGTTTCATTTCAATCCGGTCAATTTTTACTACTGCTATGACCAGGAAAACACGCTTCGCTGGGTGTTGGCGGAGGTGCGCAACACGCCGTGGAACGAGCGCCATTATTACGCGGTCGACGGGCAACATGCCCGGCCCACGGAGAAAGCGTTTCACGTTTCCCCCTTCAACCCGATGGACATGGTCTACCACTGGCGCTTCAACAACCCGGACAACACGCTGCATATGCACATTGAAAATCATCAGGAGGCGAAGGTCTTTGACGCCACGCTGGCCCTGCGCCGGGAGCCTCTGACCCGCCCGGCGCTGCGCGCGCTGCTGCTGCGCATCCCGCTGATGACTCTGAAAACCGTTTTCGCCATTTACTGGCAGGCGCTGAGGCTATGGCTCAAGCGCGTGCCGCTGTATAACCATCCCGTCAGCAGGAGTGAACGCTCATGACCGATCCCGTCTTTGCGCTAGAACCCGATATCCCGCGCAACGTCCGCATCGCGCGATGGCTGCTGTTTCGTCTGTTAAGCGGCATTCGCGGCGGCTCACTCACCCTGCGTGAAGGGGCGCAGACCTTCCATTTTGGTGAGACATCCTCCGCGCTGCACGCCGACGTGCAGATCCTCACGCCCGGCGTCTACTGGCGCGTCTTAACGGGCGGAAGCCTTGCCGCCGCAGAAGCCTGGATGGACGGCGAATGGGAGACCGCGCAGCTTACGCCGCTTCTGCAAATTCTGGCCCTCAACGGCGAGGTGCTTGGTCGTCTGGAGAACGGGTTTCGGCTGCTTGGCCGACCGCTGGAGCGGCTGCGCCACTGGACGCGGCGCAACTCTCGCGCCCAGGCCCGCGAAAATATTGCCGCCCATTACGATCTGGGCAACGCTTTCTATGCCCATTTTCTGGATAAGGAACTGCTTTACTCCAGCGCGCTGTTTACCGCGGACGAGCAGGATCTGACGGCGGCTCAGCAGGCCAAAATGGCTCGCCTGTGCGACCAGCTGTCACTAAACCCGGATGATCACCTGCTGGAAATTGGCACCGGCTGGGGGGCGATGGCGGAATACGCCGCCCGTCACTACGGCTGTCGGGTGACCACCACCACGCTGTCGCAGGAGCAATATATCTGGGCGACCGAGCGCATTGCCCGCGCCGGGCTGCAGGATCGGGTTGAGGTACTGCTCTGCGACTATCGCGACCTCACCGGGCAGTACGACAAGCTGGTCTCGATAGAGATGATTGAAGCCGTCGGGCAACGCTATCTGCCCACGTTCTTCCGTACCTGTCAGGCGCGGCTGCGCCCCGGTGGACGGATGGCGATTCAGGCCATCACCATTCAGGACCAGCGCTACCGCGACTACAGCAAAAGCGTCGATTTTATCCAGCGCTATATTTTCCCCGGCGGCTTCCTGCCGAGCATTACGGCGATGAACGAGCTGATGACGCGCCACACCGATTTTGTGGTGCGCAATCTCTTCGACATGGGACCGGACTACGCCCGCACGCTGGCCCACTGGCGGCAGCGCTTTGTCCACGCCTGGCAGGAGATTGAAAAGCTTGGCTTTGATGAACGGTTCCGCCGCATGTGGCTGTACTACTTCGGCTACTGCGAAGCCGGGTTTAACGCCCGCACCATCAGCGTGGTGCAGCTGACCGCCGAGCGCGTATGAGACGCTACCTTCAGGTCTTTCTGCTGGCCGTCGCGTTCGATCTCTACTGGGCGCTGGTAGTGCTGTTTCGCGAACAGGGCCTGATTATCTGGCTCGGGCTGGCGATCCTGGCGTGCTTGCTCTTGCCGTCAGCATACCGTCTTTACGCCATTGGGCTGGCCGCGGCGGGCAGCCTGCTGGATGCGCTCTGGGCGCTGACGGGGCTGATTGCCTTCACGGGCGACTCCCTGATGCCGCTATGGATGGTGGCATTGTGGCTGATGTTCGCCGTGGTCTGGACGCAGCTTGCGCGTACAACCACGTTACCCGGCTGGCTGCTGACCCTGCTGGCGGCCGTGGGAGGCCCGGTGGCCTACCTGATTGGCGAGCGGTTGGGCGCCATCACGTTTCTGGAGCCGACCTTTATCGTCGTCAGCTGGATGGCGCCGGGCTGGCTGGTGCTGATGCTGTTTTTCCACCTGCTGATGGGGAGACAAAAATGAGGGCTGCGGTTCTGCTGTTTTGGCTCATGCTGGTTGTTCCTGGTGCTCAGGCCGCCGACTGGCTGGCCTGGCGCAAGGTGGGCGACGCCACGCTCACCTGGGGGCCGTTCACGGTCTATACCTCTCAGCTCCGCACGCCGGATGGCCGTTACAGCCGGGACGATCAGGATCAGGCGCTGATTATTACCTACGCGCGCGACATAGATCGCGATGAACTGGTTGAGGCGACCCGCGACCAGTGGCAGGCGCAGGGGATCCTGACGCAGGAACCGCAAAGTGAAGCCTGGCTAAGGATGCTCCAGTCCCTGTGGCCGGATGTCCGGCCGGGTTCACAGCTGGCGTTTGTTCTCAACGATAAGCAGGGGCAGTTCTGGTACCGCGCGTCGTCGGCGCAAAAATCCTTTATTCCGCTCGGTTCGCGCCAGTCAGAAGCGTTCAGCACCCGCTTTCTGGCCATCTGGCTCGATCCCCGCACCCAATATCCTGAGCTGCGTCAGCAGCTAATCGGAGGCAAAAAATGAAACGAATCCTGACGCTGGCGCTGGCATTCACGATGCTGCTGGCCGGCTGCAGTACGGAGGTGTCCGAGTATCGCCAGCAGCAGCCGCGGCTTGATATCTTCCACTACTTCCAGGGCAAAACCGAAGCGTGGGGCATGGTGCAGGATCGCAGCGGCAAGCAGATCCGCCGCTTTCACGTTGAGATTGCCGGGGACGTCATCGGCGATACGCTGACGCTGAACGAGCGCTTCGTTTACGACGACGGCGAGAAGCAGCAGCGGGTATGGCACATTCGCCGCGTGGGGAACGACCGCTACGAGGGAACGGCAGGTGATATTGAAGGGGTTGCCACCGGGCAGGCCGCAGGCAACGCCTTTAACTGGCATTACAGCATGAACGTGAAGGCCAACGGCAAAACGTGGCTGCTGAACTTTGATGACTGGATGTACCTGCAGGATGAGACGCATCTGTTCAATAAAACCGAGATGAAGAAATTTCGCGTCACCGTCGCCACGGTGACGCTGTTCTTTACCCGGAATACGGAAGCTTAGTCGCGAACATCGCCGGTTTTGCTGCTGGAGTAAATGAAGTACAGGGCAATCCCCAGGCACACCACCGCGCCCAGACGGCTCGGTGAAAACGGAATAGCGGGATTGTTCAACCAGCCAAAGTTATCTATCAGCATGCTCATGGCGAGCTGGCCGAATATCACCGCCACCGTGGCGACGGCGGTGCCGATGCGCTGCACGGCGAGCACCATGATCACAATGTAGGGCACGCCGAACATCGCCCCGAGGAGCTGCCATTTCGGCACGTCCAGCAGCGTGACCGTCTGCTTAGGCTCAAAGAAGAAAATGAGCAGGGCGGTCACCAGCGCGCCGACGGAAAACGTCAGAAACGCGCTCTTGAAAACGCCCACGCTGCTGCCGAGCTGTCCGTTAATTGCGGCCTGTATGCTCAGCGTCGCGCCGCCGCAGATGGCGAGAATTATCATCATCAGTGTCATGTGCTTACCCCTTTGCGACCAGTACCAGTGCGGCAATAATAAAAACCAGCGCCACGATGCGTCTTGCGTTTATCTTCCTGTGCGGCGTACCCAGCAGGCCAAAGTGGTCAATGATCAGGCTTTTAAAAACCTGACCTGCCAGAATGCCGATCATCGTCAGAGCGATGCCGATAGCGGGGGTGGCGATAGTCAGAATGACAACGTAAACAGGACCCAGCACGCCGCCAAGCAGCTGCCAGCCGGGCTGTGCGAAAAACGACGGACCGTTGCGCGGGCTGAAAAACAGCATCAGCAGAAAGGTCAGCGCGGCGCCGACCCCGAAAATGCTGAACGTGGCCCATAAATCGCCTACTTCTCCCCCTAACGGCCCCAGCAAACCCGCCTCGACGGAGAGGCCCATCCCGCCGGCAATCACCAGTAAAATCAATACAAACTGCATTATGCTTCCTCCATTTTCAGGCGAAGAAGATTACGTCGGTAGACATGTGAGAAAAATGCCATAATGCAGGAAACACCTTTGCAGGAAATGCATTAATGTCAGATGCCGGAAGCATGAACCTTCGCTCACTGCTGCTGTTTATTGCCGTCTATGAAACGCAGAACTTTTCCTTCGTTGCGCGACGGGAGGGAATTTCTGCCTCGCAGGTGTCGCGGATTATTCATCAGCTTGAGGACGCGCTCGGCCAGCAGCTGTTCTATCGCAATACCCGGGCGGTGATCCCCACGGAAAACGGGCATCTTTTTATCCGCTATGCCCGGGCGATGGTCGATAACTTCGAAGAGGCGCGTCGGGAGCTGGATGAACGTTCGACCGAACCCTCCGGCACGGTACGCATTAACGGGCCGGTATTTTTTGGACAGAGGCATGTTGCACCCGGCCTGGCAGGCCTGGCCGAGCGTTATCCACGGTTAACCATAGAGCTGACGCTGACCGATGACTTTATCGACCCGCACCGGGATGCCGCCGACCTCATTTTTCGCATCGGCACGCTGACGGACTCGACGTTCCACGCCCGCATCTTCGGGCAGCAGCGCTACCATCTTGCCGCGTCGCCCGCGTATCTGCGTCAACACGGCGTACCGGCCGACCCGGCCGAGCTGAGCCAGCATAAATGCCTGGTGTATCGCGGTTCGTCTGGCCCTAATCGCTGGCTTGTGCGACGCAAGGGGGAGAATTGGGTGCACTATCCCGTGGCGCCGCTGATGACGTCCAATAATGCGGAGTCGCTGCTCATTGCCGCGCTGGGTGGAATGGGGATCGTCCTGTTTCCGGACTGGCTGATTGGCGACAGGCTGCAGCGCGGGGAGCTGGTCGCTCTTATGCCGGAAATGGCGTGCGCTATCAATACGGAGCCGCTGAATATTGCGGCGATCTATCCTCACGCACGTCATCCGCCCCTGAACGTCAGGGCGGTGATTGATTATTACGTGGCGTTTTTCGGCTCGCCGCCGTACTGGCAAACGTAAGGCAATTACGCGCCGAGCTCCTTGCGGATAATTTCTGCGCCAGCGCTGAGCGCTTTCAGCTTACCGTTAGCCACCTGACGGGAGAGGGGAGCCATGCCGCAGTTGGTTGAGGGGTAAAGCTTGTCGGCGTCGACGAACTGCAGCGCTTTACGCAGGGTGTCGGCGACTTCTTCTGGCGTTTCGACGGTGTTGGTTGCCACGTCAATCGCCCCAACCATCACCTTTTTACCGCGAATCAGCTCCAGCAGATCCATCGGTACGCGGGAGTTGTGGCACTCCAGGGAGATGATGTCGATATTAGAGGTTTGCAGCTTAGGGAAGGCCTCTTCATACTGGCGCCACTCGGAGCCGAGCGTCTTTTTCCAGTCGGTATTGGCCTTGATGCCGTAGCCGTAGCAGATGTGTACCGCGGTTTCGCATTTCAGACCCTCAATGGCGCGCTCGAGCGCGGCGATACCCCAGTCGTTGACCTCATCAAAAAAGACGTTAAACGCCGGCTCGTCGAACTGGATAATATCCACGCCCGCGGCTTCTAATTCACGCGCTTCCTGGTTGAGGATTTTGGCGAATTCCCAGGCCAGCTTTTCGCGGCTTTTATAATGCGCGTCGTAAAGGGTGTCGATCATGGTCATTGGCCCAGGCAGGGCCCATTTGATCGGCTTGTCCGTGAGCTGGCGCAGGTACTTTGCATCGTCCACGAATACCGGCTTCTGACGCGCAACGGCAGAAACCACGGTCGGCACGCTGGCGTCGTAGCGGTTACGAATGCGCACGGTCTGGCGATTTTCAAAATCGACGCCGCTCAGGTGTTCAATAAAGGTGGTGACGAAGTGCTGACGGGTCTGTTCCCCGTCGCTGACAATATCGATTCCCGCACGGATCTGCTCGTCAAGAGACAGGCGCAGTGCATCCTGTTTACCCGCCAGTAATTCCTGATCCTCCAGTTTCCACGGAGACCAGAGCGTTTCAGGTTGCGCAAGCCAGGTCGGCTTAGGCAGGCTGCCAGCCGTAGACGTCGGGAGCAATGTTTTCATAATAAAAGACCTTTTTTGATGAATTAAAGCGTGTAGTTATCAGACCACTGCTCGAGAATGTGTTTATAAGGCTTAATGAAATATTCTTCGGTAAATCGACCCTGTTCAATCGCCAACCGGCTTCGCTCTTCGCGGTCGTAAACAATTTTGGTTAATGAATGATCCTGCTGGTTCAGGTCCGGGCGATAAAACAGTCCCGCCGCCGAGTTCGCGTTATAAATTTCCGGGCGATAGATTTTCTGGAATGTCTCCATCGTGCTGATGGTGCCGATCAGTTCCAGATCGGTGTAATCGCTCAGCAAGTCTCCGGTAAAGAAGAACGCGAAAGGTGCCACGCTGTTCTCCGGCATGAAGTAGCGGACCTTCAGGCCCATTTTGGCGAAGTACAGTTCCGTTAACGACTCGCCATCCGGCGCGTACTCAATACCCAGAACAGGGTGCTGGTTACCGGTGCGGCGATAGGTGTCTTTGCTCGAGACGCTCAGGCAGATTACTGGGCCCTTTCTGAAGTTCTCTTTGTATTCCGGCGAGTTCACAAAATGGCGGAAAATATTGCCGTGCAGTTCGCCAAACCTTTCCGGAATACTGAAGTGCTGCTGGTTCTTGTTGTGCTCCAGCAGCAGGACGCTGAAATCATAATCCCGCACGTAAGAGGAGAAGTTATTCCCGACAATGCCTGCGATACGCTGGTTATTTTTTTTGTCGACAATATACGTCTGCAAAATCTCGATGGCCGGGAACGGCTTTTCCGCGCCAATGTTCAAATCGACAGAGATGATTTCAAGCTCAACCGCGTAGCGATCGGCGGTCGGGTTATCCCAGCGCGCCAGGGCATTAAAGCGGTTGTTGATCATCACCAGCGTATTGCGCAGGTTTTCCTGACGTTTTTCCCCACGTGCCAGGTTGGCAAAGTTGGTGGTCGTACGCGTATTTTCTGACGGGTTGTAATTCTCATCGAAGCAACTGCGCTTAAGGGTATATGTGAAAGCTTTGCTCATTGTGGTTATGCATCCTAAGTTCATGTTGCTAAGAAGTTACTAATGCATAATTTATGCCTGAGCCCGCGGCGCAGGGGAAGTGACTTAATTTCAATGCAACATGAGGGAAGTTCATGAAGTGTAATGCTCGCGGTGTTGCTGCCTTTCTTGCCGGGTGGCGCTGCGCTTACACGGCCTACGATTCTCCTAATGTCGCACTCTTTACTCAATTCCCGTTATAATCCCCAAAATTTCCAACCGGTTTAGAAACGATCATGACAAAACTCACCTTACAAGAGCAGATGCTGAAAGCGGGCCTGGTCAGCAGCAAGAAAGCGGCGAAAGTGCAGCGCACGGCAAAGAAATCACGCGTTCAGGCACGTGAGGCTCGGGAAGCGGTAGAAGAGAACAAGAAGGCGCAGATCGAGCGTGACAAGCTGCTGAGCGAGCAGCAGAAGCAGGCCGTACTCGCGAAAGAGTTTAAAGCGCAGGTGAAGCAGCTGATCGAGATGAACCGCATTACCGTGGCGAAGGGCAACATCACCTTTAACTTCACCGACGGTAATCTGATCAAAAAAATTGAAGTCGACAAGCAGACGCAAACCCAGCTGATCAACGGCCGTCTGGCCATTGCGCGCCTGGTGCTCAATGCAAACGGCGACTGTGAATACGCGATCATTCCGGCGGTGGTGGCTGATAAAATTGCCCAGCGCGATGCCGACAGCATCGTGTTAAACAGCGCGCTCAGTCAGGAAGAGCAGGACGAAGACGATCCGTACGCGGACTTCAAAATTCCTGACGATTTGATGTGGTAAACCGCGTTCAAAACGGGGCGGCGTGGCGGGCGTTAACCGGCTCTCCGCTCACGGGATGAATAAAATTCAGCTCGCTGGCATGCAGCATCAGCCGGGGCGTTTCCTTAGCCCCCGGCGCGTCAAGACCGCCATACAGATCGCAGCCCAGAATAGGGTGCCCCAGCTGTTGGCAGTGGATGCGCAGCTGGTGGGTTCGCCCGGTTTCCGGCGTCAGTTCCACCCGCGTTAACGGCACTCCTGTCCCCCGAAAAAAACGTTCCACCACCCGATAGCGGGAACGGGCGGGTTTACCGTTGATGGCGCAGATCGACATCAGCGGGAACAGCGCCGGGTCTTTGGCAATGGGCGCGTCTATTATTCCCTCGTCGTTTCCCAGATGTCCATAAAGCAGGGCGCTGTAGACTTTCTCCACGCTGCGCTGGCTGAACTGCTGGCAAAGCGCCGCATTGATGGCCTTATTGCGCGCAACCACCATCAGCCCGGACGTGCCGAAATCCAGACGATGTACCAGCGTGCAGCCGGGGAACGTCTGGACCAGACGATAATGGACAGAATCGAGGTTTTGCGGGTTTTTGCCCGAGAGGCTGAGCAGGCCGGAAGGCTTATTAATCAGCAGCAGATGTTCATCCTGCCAGAGGATCTCAATGTCGTCGTGACACGGTGGGGCAATAAAAGAATCGATAATCGCAGACATCAGGCCGCCCGGCTGGAGAGTGGGAGCGGATGATAGCGAAATGCGGGGAAAAGAAAAACCCTCCCACCGGGCGGTGAGAGGGGGAAATCTTACGCGGCCACCAGGCTGTCGATGGCGGCTTTCGCGTCGGTCTGCGCTTTGGTCGCCACTTCAGGACCGTAAGCGATGCCTTCCGCAAACACGAAGTTCACGTCAGTGATGCCGATGAAGCCGAGGAACAGGCTCAGGTACGGCGCAACCAGGTCAGTTGGGGTATCTTTATGGATACCGCCACGGCTGGTAAGGACGATCGCACGCTTGCCTTTTACCAGACCTTCCGGGCCGTTCTCGGTGTAGCGGAAGGTTACGCCAGCGCGCGCCACCAGGTCGAAGTAGTTCTTCAGCTGGGTAGGAATGTTGAAGTTGTACATTGGAGCGTTGATGACGATAACGTCGTGCGCCTGCAGCTCAGCAATCAGCTCGTCGGACAGGGCCAGGGCTTCCTGCTGACGCGGGGACAGTGGCGCATCGCTTGGGCGCAGCGCGCCAACCAGCTCGCCGTCCAGCACAGGAATGGGGTTTGCTGCCAGGTCACGCACGGTGATTTCGTCTGCAGAATGCTGTTCACGCCATTGTTCAACGAAGTAATCAGACAGCTGACCAGACTGAGAGTACCCTGCCAGAATACTGGATTTCAAAACTAATACTTTGCTCATGGGTGATTCCTGTTGTTGCATTTGATTGAAGGGGGGGGGCCCGTTGCTTGTTGACACTTTATTCACAATCCTGCCACAGAGATAGCGCAATATATCGAAGTCTATGTTCGAATTTTTTGAATAAGGCGCTAAAAGCGTCAATGTGGTACTCTATAGCAATCATTAAAAAGAGATTTTATCCGGCAGAGCACTGCCCGTTAACGCTATGACAGAACAACCCAAAATCACCTTCCCGATGCTCCTGCAACAGCTTGATTCCCTGATGCTGCGCGATAAACAGCGGTTTTCCCGCCGGCTGCACGGCGTGAAGAAGGTTAAAAATCCTGATGCACAACAGGCCATTTACCAGGAGATGGCCAAAGAGATTGAACAGGCGGCAGGGAAGGTTGTGCTGCGCGAAGCCGCGCGTCCGGCGATCACCTACCCGGAAAACCTGCCCGTCAGCCAGAAGAAACAGGACATCCTTGAGGCCGTCCGCGATCACCAGGTGGTGATTGTCGCGGGGGAAACCGGTTCGGGAAAAACCACCCAGCTGCCGAAAATCTGCATGGAGCTGGGCCGCGGGGTGAAGGGGCTGATTGGCCACACCCAGCCGCGTCGTCTGGCGGCGCGCACCGTGGCGAACCGTATTGCCGAAGAGCTGCAGACGGAGCCAGGCGGCTGCATCGGCTACAAGGTGCGATTCAGCGACCACGTCAGCGACAACACCATGGTCAAGCTGATGACGGACGGTATCCTGCTGGCGGAAATACAGCAGGACCGCCTGCTGATGCAGTACGACACCATCATCATCGATGAAGCGCACGAGCGCAGCCTGAACATCGACTTCCTGCTTGGCTATCTTAAAGAGCTGCTGCCGCGTCGCCCTGATCTGAAAATCATCATCACCTCCGCGACCATCGACCCGGAGCGCTTCTCAAAACACTTCAACAATGCGCCGATTATTGAAGTGTCGGGCCGCACCTATCCGGTGGAAGTGCGCTATCGCCCGATTGTGGAAGAGGCGGATGATACCGAGCGCGACCAGCTGCAGGCCATCTTCGACGCTGTTGACGAGCTGGGCAACGAGAGCGCGGGCGACATCCTGATCTTCATGAGCGGCGAGCGCGAAATTCGCGATACCGCCGATGCGCTCAGCAAGCGCGACCTGCGCCACACCGAGATCCTGCCGCTGTATGCGCGCTTGTCCAACAGCGAACAGAACCGCGTCTTCCAGCCACACAGCGGACGCCGCATCGTGCTGGCGACCAACGTGGCGGAGACCTCGCTGACCGTACCGGGGATTAAATACGTTATCGACCCGGGCACGGCGCGCATCAGCCGCTACAGCTACCGCACCAAGGTTCAGCGCCTGCCGATTGAGCCGGTCTCCCAGGCTTCCGCTAACCAGCGTAAGGGCCGCTGCGGCCGCGTGTCGGAAGGGATCTGTATTCGTCTCTATTCCGAAGACGATTTCCTGTCGCGCCCGGAGTTTACCGACCCGGAAATTCTGCGCACCAACCTGGCGTCCGTTATCCTGCAGATGACCGCGCTGGGGCTGGGCGACATCGCGGCGTTTCCGTTTGTGGAAGCGCCGGACAAGCGCAACATTCAGGACGGCGTGCGTCTGCTGGAAGAGCTCGGGGCGATTACCACCGACGAGCAGGCGAGCATCTATAAGCTGACGCCGCTGGGCCGCCAGCTCAGTCAGCTGCCGGTCGACCCGCGTCTGGCGCGCATGGTGCTGGAAGCGCAAAAGCACGGTTGCGTGCGCGAGGCGATGATCATCACCTCGGCGCTCTCGATTCAGGACCCTCGCGAGCGTCCGATGGACAAACAGCAGGCGTCGGACGAAAAGCACCGTCGCTTCCACGATAAAGAGTCTGATTTCCTGGCCTTTGTGAACCTGTGGAACTACCTCGGCGAGCAGCAGAAAGCGCTCTCCTCGAACCAGTTCCGCCGCCAGTGCCGCGTGGATTTCCTTAACTACCTGCGCGTGCGTGAATGGCAGGATATCTACACCCAGCTGCGCCAGGTGGTGAAAGAGCTGGGCATTCCGGTGAACAGTGAACCGGCGGAGTACCGCGAAATTCATATCGCGCTGCTGACTGGCCTGCTGTCCCATATCGGGATGAAGGATGCGGATAAGCAGGAATATACCGGCGCGCGTAACGCGCGTTTCTCCATCTTCCCGGGTTCCGGCTTGTTCAAGAAGCCGCCGAAGTGGACCATGGTCGCCGAGCTTGTGGAAACCAGCCGCCTGTGGGGGCGCATTGCCGCGCGCATCGACCCGGAATGGGTTGAGCCGGTGGCTCAGCACCTGCTGAAACGCTCGTACAGCGAGCCGCACTGGGAGCGCGCGCAGGGCGCGGTGATGGCGACCGAAAAAGTGACCGTTTACGGCCTGCCGGTGGTCGCCGCGCGTAAGGTCAACTACAGCCAGATCGATCCGGCGCTCAGCCGCGAGCTGTTTATCCGCCACGCGCTGGTGGAGGGGGACTGGCAGAGGCGCCACGCGTTCTTCCGTGAAAACCTGAAGCTGCGCGCCGAGGTGGAAGAGCTTGAGCACAAGTCCCGACGCCGCGACATTCTGGTGGACGATGAGGCGCTGTTTGAGTTTTACGACCAGCGCATCAGCCATGATGTTATCTCCGCCCGCCACTTTGACAGCTGGTGGAAGAAGGCCAGCAAAGCGACGCCGGACCTGCTCAACTTCGAAAAGAGCATGCTGATTAAAGAGGGGGCGGAGTCGGTCAGCAAGCTCGACTACCCGAACTTCTGGCATCAGGGCAACCTCAAGCTGCGTCTGACCTACCAGTTTGAACCGGGCACCGACGCGGACGGCGTAACCGTCCACATTCCGCTGCCGCTGTTAAACCAGGTCGACGAGAGCGGGTTTGAGTGGCAAATTCCCGGCCTGCGCCGCGAGCTGGTGATTGCGCTGATCAAATCCCTGCCGAAACCGGTGCGGCGCAATTTTGTGCCAGCACCAAACTATGCGGAAGCGTTTCTGGGCCGCGTCACGCCGCTGGAACTGCCGCTGCTGGACGCGCTGGAGCGTGAGTTCCGCCGCATGACCGGCACCACTATCGACCGCGAAGACTGGAACTGGGATCAGGTGCCCGATCACCTGAAAATCAGCTTCCGCGTGGTGGATGATAAAAACAAAAAGCTGCTGGAAGGGCGTTCCCTCAGCGAGCTGAAAGAGGCGCTGAAAGGCAAAGTTCAGGAGACGCTTTCTGCGGTGGCGGACGACGGCATCGAGCAGAGCGGGCTGCATATCTGGAGCTTTGGCCAGCTTCCGGAAAGCTACGAGCAGAAGCGCGGCAACTATAAGGTCAAAGCCTGGCCGGCGCTGGTGGACGAACGTGACAGCGTGGCGATCAAACTGTTTGATAACCCGCAGGAACAGCAGCAGATGATGTGGCGCGGGCTGCGCCGCCTGCTGCTGCTCAACATCCCGTCGCCGATCAAGTATCTGCACGAGAAGCTGCCGAACAAAGCCAAGCTGGGGCTCTACTTTAACCCGTACGGCAAAGTGCTGGATCTGATTGACGACTGCATCTCCTGCGGCGTGGACAAGCTGATCCACGAGGCGGGTGGCCCGGTCTGGACGGAAGAAGGTTTTGCGAAGCTGCATGACAAGGTTCGGGCCGAGCTGAACGACACCGTGGTGGAGATTGCCAAACAGGTCGAGCAGATCCTCACCGCCGTGTTCAACATCAACAAGCGCCTGAAGGGGCGCGTGGATATGACCATGGCGCTGGGGCTGTCGGACGTGAAGGCGCAGATGGCGGGGCTGGTGTACCGCGGCTTTGTCACCGGCAACGGCTTTAAGCGTCTGGGCGATACGCTGCGCTATCTGCAGGCGATTGAAAAACGTCTGGAGAAAATGGCGATCGATCCGCACCGCGATCGCGCGCAGATGCTGAAAGTGGAGAGCGTGCAGCAGGCGTGGCAGCAGTGGTTAAACAAGCTGCCGCCGGCGCGCCGCGACGATGAAGATGTGCAGGAGATCCGCTGGATGATCGAGGAGCTGCGCGTCAGCTTCTTTGCCCAGCAGCTCGGTACGCCGTATCCGATTTCGGATAAACGTATATTGCAGGCGATGGAGCAGAATTCCGCTTAACGTCCTTGCCCGGTTTTCTCCCTCTCCCTGTGGGAGAGGGTCGGGGTGAGGGCATCAGCCCGCACATTTTTTCACCCATTCACAATCGCCAGCGTAAACCCATCCCATCCCTTAACCCCCACCGTTTGCAGTGCGGTGGCGGTTAAGCGCGGGTTATCCCCCGTCATCTCGATAAAACGCCGCACGCCCAGCACGCGCGCGTCGTCGCTTTGCCCGTTAATGACCTCGCCGTCGCGGACCACGTTATCGCCGATAATCACCGTGCCGGGACGGGAATAGTGCAGCGCCCACTCCAGATAGCCGGGATTGTTTGGCTTATCGGCATCAATAAAGATCAGGTCGAACGGCGGAACGTCACCGAAATTCTCCAGCGAGTTCAGCGCCGGGCCTTCTATTAATTCAATACGATCGTTCAGCCCCGCGAGGCGAATATTCTGGCGGGCAACATCGGCATGCGTTGGGTCCGCCTCGAGCGTAATCAGCTTTCCGTCCGGCGGCAGGGCGCGCGCCATCCAGATAGAGCTATAGGCACCCAGCGTACCGATCTCAAGAATGCGTCTTGCCTGCGTCATTCGCACGAACAGCGCCAGCAGCTGTCCCTGATTGGCCGCAACATCGTGTTCGGGTAGCCCGGCGCGTTTGTTGTTCTCAAGAACCTTCTGTAGAACCTCATCCTCAGGGATAAGCGAAGAAATCATGTAATTATCTACTGCAGACCATTGTTGTTGCATAGATTGACTCCTTTAGAGGGATTGCCGGGTGGCGGCTACGCCTTACCCGGCCTACGGGTGCGAAATGCAGGTCCGGTAAGCAAAGCGCCACCGGGCAGGTTTTCAGGCACTGACCCATCCTCCGCCCAGCGCTTTATACAAATCAATCTGCGCCAGCAGCAGGTTATTTTTTACCTGCACTACGCTGGTCTGGACCGAGTACAGCGTGCGCTGCGCGTCCAGCACGTCAAGATAGGATGAATAACCGTTGCGATAGCGGTTCTGCGCAATGCGCAGCGTCTCCCGGGCCACATCCTGCTGGGCAAGCAGCTCCGTCAGCTGTTCCTGATAGCGCGTAATGGCATCAAGGCTGTTGTTCACTTCGGCAAACGCGTTACGCACGGTTTTCTCATAGGCGTACAGCGCCTGATTACGCTGCGACTGGGAGATATCCACCTGCGCATTCAGCGCCTGGCGGTTCAGCAGCGGGGCGAGAATACTGCCGCCTGCGCTCCAGAGCTGTAACGGGTTGTCCAGCAGGCCGGAAAGGGTGCGATCCTGGATCGATCCGGTTGCGGTCAGGTTGATCGACGGCAGCAGGCTGGCGCGTGACGCGGCAAGCGAGGCATCAGCCGCAACCAGCTGTCGCTCAGCCTGCACGATATCCGGCCGACGATTCAGGAGCGTGGAGGGCAGCTGTGACGGCAGCGTGAGCGGCGTCAGCGTCGCAAAGCTTTCGCTACGCGCTACCGCACCGGGATTGCTTCCCAGCAGCAGGCTCAGGGCATTCTCCTGCTGCGCAATCTGATGCCGCAGCACGGGCACCTGCGCTCGCGTTGAGCGAAGCTCGGAATCCGACTGCATCAGCTCCAGGCGCGAACTGTAGCCCGTCTCAAGCTGGCGTTTGGCAAGATTAAACGCCTCTTCGCGCGATTTCAGCGTGGATTCGGTCACGCGCAGCTGTTCATCAAGCGAGAGCAGGGTGACGTACCCGGAGGCAACGGACGAGGCGACGGTGAGATCCGCAGCTGCGGCGGCGGCTTTTTGCGCCTCCAGCGAGGCTTCGGCGGCATTGGCCGTGCTGCGGTTGACGCCCCAGATATCAACGTCATAGCTCGCCGTCAGGCTGCCTCTGTACAGCGTGCTGTAGACCGGCAACCCGGTGGCGGCGGATTGCGAACGGGCGCGCGTCCCGGTTACGCCAGCGTCGAGCGAAGGAAACAGGCTGCCGTCGGCGGCAAAGACCCGCGCCTGATATTCGTTTATCCGCTCGCGGGCAATCAGCACATCGCTGTTATTTTTAAGCGCCCGATCCACGTAGCGGTTCAGGTCGCTGTCATGGAAGTTGCGCCACCAGAGTTGCTCCGCCGGGCTGGCCGGGCCGGAGGCTGCTCTCCACTGCGCAGGGGGGTGAAGCGTCGGCTGCGCCGGTTTTACGTCGACGGACTGGCATCCGGCCAGCATGAGCGCCCCCACCAGCGCGGCTATCGGGCGAAGGATCATCACTTCGCCTCCCGCGTATCGATCGTCACCTGGACCGACATACCCGGACGCAGCAGCGCGGACTCTTCAGGCTTACCGAGCACCTCAATGCGCACCGGAATACGCTGGGCGATTTTGACAAAGTTGCCGGTGGCGTTGTCCGGCGTGATAGCGCTGAATTCAACCCCGGTCGCCGGAGAGATGCTCTCCACGCGGCCCTGATACGCTTTGTTGTTTAAGGCATCGACGGTAAACTTCACCGGCTGACCGACGCGCAGCTCCGCCAGCTGGGTCTCTTTGATGTTAGCAATCACCCAGTGCTGCGGCGGTACCAGCGTAGTGAGGTGCGTTCCGGCGGTCACGTACGCGCCGAGACGCACGGCAATCTGGCCGAGCTGGCCGTCGCGCGGGGCGATAATGCGGGTGTTTTGCAGGTCAATCTGCGCCAGCTCCAGCGCCGCTTTGGCGTTTTCAACATCTGCCTCCAGCGCGCCGCGGTTCACAATCACCGTCTGCAGATCCTGACGCGACATCTCAAGCGTGGCTTTCGCCTGGTCGATATCCGCGCTGCCCTGAGCCGCACTGGCCAGCGCGGCATCGCGCTCGCGTATGGAAAGCGACCCATCCGCCGTCAGATCCTTCACGCGCTTTAAATCCGCCTGGGTTTTCAGGCTCTGGGCGCGGGCATTTTTCAGCGCGGCTTCATTTTTGGCAATGGTCGCTTCGGCGCTTTTCCGCTGCTGCAGGTTGTTATTCAGCGCGGCAATTTTCATCGCCAGCTGCGCCTCGGCCTGATGCACGCGCTGACGATAGATGCGGTCATCGATCTGCAGCAGCAGATCGCCTTTTTTGACCTGCACAAAGTCCTGAACCTTCACCTCGGTGATATAGCCGTTAACCTGGGGGCTAATGAACGTCGTCTGGCCGCGCACGTAGGCGTTGTCTGTAAACTGCGCGTGGCGGGTAAACGGCGGCAGCTGCCAGGCGTAAAGAATGACCAGCACGCCGACAATACCGATGGCAGCGGCGGTGAAAACGGAAACAATGCGCACATTTTTGCGGGTGTTGGCCTGCTCTTTGGCGGCATCCTGCTGACTCATAAACTCTCCAGAAATATTACAATTATTTGTTGCCGGTGGCGTTCTTCAGCGCCATACGGGCAGTAATGCGCAGGCGCAGCAAGCGCCATAAAATCCAGACCAGCGTGGCGGCAGCGATGCTTGCCGTCAGCAGATAAGTATCGTTGTAGGCCAGAATATTTGCCTCAAGGGTAGTCACCGTCTGTAGCTGGGTAATGGCCTGCGTTCCCAGCAGCGTACTGTCGCCAATCAGGCTTTTATACATCTGGGTATAAAGCTGAATCCGCTCGTTGACCAGCGGGTTAAGCGTGGTGAGCTGATCCGCCAGCAGGCTGGAGTGGTATTTCTCGCGCCAGGTCTGGAAGGTGCCGAGAATCGCCGATCCCAGCAGGCCGCCGAGGTTCTGGCTCATGCCAAACATGACCGAAAAGCTGACCAGGTTACGCGGGTCGGCAATTACCCCGCCAATGGCGGCCAGCATGGCGGGCGCCAGGAAGAAGGCGCTGCCGAAGCCCAGCAGGAACTGGCTGACCATCAGCTGATCCGGGCGGGTCAGGTTATTGGACTGGCTGTCCAGCAGCGAGGCAACAATCATCAGCGCCAGAGAGGTGATAATCGGCCACGCCAGCTTTGTGGGCTTGATGGTGAGGCAACTGGTGACGATCCCGCAGACGATCCCGGCGAAAATGGACCACGCCAGATGGGTCATCTGCTCATTCTGTAACCCCACGTACTGCAGCCAGCCGATGACGCCGGTATTTTGCTCCGCCAGCACGATGCGGATCAGCAGCATAATCAGCCCCAGGCGAACGATGCTGCCGCTCGACAGCCAGCGGGTGTTCAGCAGCGGGTTGGCGCGGTTATGTTCAAACACGATGGCGGAAACAATCAGCACCAGCGATAGCGCCAGCGACCAGCCGATCCACGGCGCCTCGAACCACCAGTCAAGACGGCCTAAAGAGAGCACGGCGCAGAGCAGGGCCATTCCGGGAGCCAGTAAAAAGAAGGTGACAAAGTCTTTCTTCTCGAAGACCTTGCGTCGGTCACCCGGCGGCAGTTTTAAGGCGATTACGCAGGCCAGGGAGATCAGCGCCAGCCCCAGTTCAAAGAAATAGAGCCCGCGCCACTCGTCCAGCTGGAGAAGCTCAGTGGAAAACAGACGCGCCAGCGGAATAGCGAGCGACGATCCGGTGATCCCGATGGTAAGCGCCTTCAGGCGATGCTTCGCAGGCCAGGCCTGGATTTGGTAGTAAATCCCCAGTGAGCTGAGCGCGGCGGCCACCATCCCGTGCGCGGCGCGTACCATCAGCGCGGAACTGAGGTCGTTAACGAACAGGTGGAAAAAAGTGACCAGCACGTACAGCACCAGAAAACCTTCCGTAAAGGCGCGCAGGCCGTACTGTTGACGAAATTTGACCAGCAGCAGGTTAATGGAGATGTTGGTCATCACATAGACTGCGGGCAGCCAGGCGATTTCGGTTGACCAGGCCCCGAAGGTCCCCTGCAGGTTTTGCAGGTTGGCGGTGACCACCGCATTGCCCAGCGCCCCCGTCAGGCAAACCAGCAGCCCAACGACGCCATAGGCGACGCGTTTTGGGGTACTGTGCTCGGGGGTGGAAGGCGAACCCAGCAGGGCGGGTTTCTCATGGGGCTGCCACTCGCGAGGAGCATAAGGGTCGCGTTCGGGCAGGCGCATAACGTCATTACCTTAGAAATGATTGAATAATTAGCGGGCTAGCGATTCTACGTCTGCCGCAAATGATAATTCAAGTGAATATGATTTGCGCATGTTAATCAAATGTACGAAAGAAATTTAAGGAAAAAGAGCGGCCCGATGTCGCCGTTGTGTTGAGAACCTGAAGTCGCTACCCTGCAGGGATAGCGAGAAGGAGTTCATCATGGAACAGACCCATTTTCCCATCCTGCCGGATGCCACACTGGCGGCCATTAATACTGTCGGTGAATGGCTGGCGCAGGATGACCTGAGCGACAGCCGCCTGTACCCGGACGTCGATGCGGTAATTCTGGCAGGGAACGCGGTGATCCCGACCATTGATGCAGCCTGCCGTATTGCCGCGCAGCGAGAAATCCCGCTCCTGATTAGCGGAGGTATTGGTCATTCAACCGCGTTTTTATATTCAGCTATCGGAAATCATCCGCGTTATCACACCTTACAAGTCGAAGGGCGGGCCGAAGCGAGCATTCTTGCCGACGTTGCGCGGGCGTTCTGGCAGATCCCCGAGGCGCGCCTGTGGGTTGAAGATCGTTCCACCAACTGCGGTGAAAACGCGCGTTTTAGCTGGAACATGCTGAAAGAGCGTCAGCGGACAAGCGGGCGCGTGCTGGTGCTACAGGACCCAACGATGCAGCGCCGCACGATGGCGACGTTTGCCCGCGTGTGCCGCGATGAACCCGCATCACTGCAGTGGATCAGCCATCCCGGGTTTACGCCAGTGCTGCAAAACGGCACAGAGGGCGTGGAGTTTAGAGGGGGCAACGCCGGGCTGTGGCCCGTTGACCGGTATCTGTCGCTGGTTCTGGGTGAACTACCGCGGCTGTATGATGACGCCAACGGCTATGGCCCGGCCGGGCGGGATTTTATCGCCCACGTTGAATTCCCTGAAACCGTCACCGCCGCATGGAGACAGCTTCAACAGGACCCAGTCCTGAAGGTGGCGCGTAAAATCATCTAATCCCCTCGCCCCATTGGGGAGAGGGTTAGGGTGAGGGGAGAATCACAGCGCCGCAAACTTATCCAGCGTCCGCACCAGCTGCGTCACAAACCCATACTCGTTGTCATACCAGGCAACGGCTTTCACCAGGTGCAGGTCTCCCGCTTCTGACACCTCCGTCTGCGTGGCGTCAAACACCGAACCATAGTGCGAGCCAATCACATCTGACGACACAATCTCGTCATCGGTATACCCGAACGATTTATTCCCCTGGGTCGCCTTTTTCAACGCGGCGTTGATCTCCTCGACCGTCACCTTTTTACCCAGAATCGCTACCAGCTCGGTTACCGATCCGGTTTTCACCGGCACGCGCTGGGCGTGACCCTTTAGTTTGCCGCTGAGCGCGGGGATCACCAGGCCGATGGCTTTCGCCGCACCGGTGGTATGCGGAATAATATTTTCTGCCGCCGCCCGCGAGGCACGCAGATCTTTCCCGCGCGGGCCATCCACCAGCGCCTGGGTGCCGGTATAGGCATGAATGGTGGTCATGGTGCCCACTTTAATTTCAAACGCGTCGTTCAGGGCTTTTGCCAGCGGGGCGAGGCAGTTGGTGGTGCAGGACGCGACGGAAATAATGGTATCACTGGCGTCAATGGTATCGTCATTCACGCTATAGACGATGGTCTTCATCTCACCCGCGGGCGCCGAAATCAGAACTTTCTTCGCACCGGCGTCCAGGTGCGCCCGCGATTTTTCTTCTGAGGTATAAAAGCCGGTGCACTCCACGACGATATCCACGCCCGCGGCTTTCCACGGAATGTGCTTTGCCTCTTTTTCGGCGTACACCGCGATGGTTTTACCGTCGACAATCAGCGCATCCTCGGTGAAGTCCACGCTCCAGGGGAAGCCACCGTAGTTGGAATCATGCCTGAGCAGGTAGGCCAAGACTTTCGGGGAGGTGAGGTCGTTGATGGCGACGACGGTGTTACTGTCCTGGGTTTCAAGAAGGCGGCGCAGCACAAGGCGTCCAATGCGTCCAAATCCGTTAATGCCAATTTTACTCATGGTGTTCTCCTGTGAACGTGTCGATACGACAGTTTGAACTCATCCAGGCTTAGACCATCACGGGCAGGGCAGCAATTGAAGATGCTTCATGCGAGGGGAAGTATTTGAAAAACCATACAGAAAAGTTAATGAATTTTTAAGGAAAGGAGATTATGTTGGCGCGGTGACTGTTTTTTTTCAGGAAATCCCATGCGCACTAAATATACAAGCCTGCAAATCACGATTCACTGGCTGGTGTTTTTGTTAATCGTCGTCGCCTACTGCGCGATGGAATTCAGGGGCTTTTTCCCGCGTTCCGACCGACCGCTTATTAACATGATCCACGTCTCCTGCGGCATCTCGGTTCTGGTGCTGATGGTGGCGAGATTGCTGATCCGCCTGAAGTTTCCCGCACCGCCCATTCAACCTAAACCTAAAGCGATGATTACCGGTATGTCCCACCTTGGGCATCTGATCGTCTATCTGCTGTTTATTGCGCTGCCGCTGATTGGCATTGTAATGATGTATAACCGTGGAAACGACTGGTTCGCCTTTGGTCTGGCGATGCCTCACGCGGCGGAGGGGAATTTTGACCTAGTGGATGTGCTGAAGGAGTGGCACGTTACGCTGGCAAACCTGGGCTATTTCGTGATTGGTCTTCACGCCTTTGCGGCGCTGATGCACCACTATTTCTGGAAAGATAATACTCTTTTGCGCATGATGCCGAATAAGCGTCAGTAGTCTTTAACTCGTGCCGGGCGGCGCAGCGCCACCCGGCTTGTTTTTTAACCCAGAAGAACACGCTCTTCATCAGTTAACGCCAGCGTCTGCGTTGACCCCGTCTCTGACGATTTCACCGCCGCTTCCAGAACAGCCATGACCGCTAACGCCTCGACAGGGTGAACGGGATTGGCGATCTTCCCGAGCATCGCATCCCGCACGTTGATGTAGTACTGCCGCTGATCGCCCTTTGGCGTGGCAATCGTTTGGGGTTCACCATCAGCTCCGAAGAACACCATGCTGTCGTCGTCTTCGCCCCAGGCGTCGCTGCCGGGGATTACGCCAGCCAGCAGCTGCGCTTCCTGCTGATCGATTCTGGCTTTCACCACGCTGCCTTTGTCCCCGTGAACGGTAAAGCGCGCCGTACCGCCAGCCACCAGCATGCTGGCGTGCAGAACCACCTTATGAGCCGGGTAATTGAGGACCACGTGCGCCCAGTCGTTAACCTCTGCGCCGTCGCGCAGCGTGGCGATATTTCCCTGAACAGACTCTGGCAGGCCAAACAGCTGAAGCGTCTGGTCGATCAGGTGAGGGCCCAGGTCAAACCACAGACCGCTGCCGGGGACGTTCTGCTCGCGCCAGCGCACGCGCACTTCCGGGCGGAAGCGGTCAATATGCGACTCCAGATGTTTAACCTTGCCAACCGTGCCTTGCTCAATAATCTGCTTAATGCCGAGGAAATCGCTGTCCCAGCGGCGGTTGTGGAAAACGGAGAGCAGAAGCTGCTTTTCATCCGCCAGGGCAATCAGGTCCCGGGCTTCCTGCATGTCCAGGGTGAAAGGCTTATCCACGACCACGTGTTTTCCCGAGTTCAGGGCCAGCGTCGCCAGCGGCGCGTGGGTGGCGTTAGGGGAGGCAATAACCACCAGGTCAACATCAGGATGTTGAATGGCTTCTTCGGGCGTGGCTACCACCAGCACATCCGGAAGATCGCGCTTCACTTTCTCTTCATCACGGGAAGAGACCACCGCCAGCTTGAGCCCGTCCACGGACTGGATCAGCGGGGCATGGAAGGTTTTACCGACAAAACCATACCCGATCAGCGCAATGTTGATTGTTTGAACTTTACTCATGACCTTCTCCACGTTATTGCGCGCACACCGTGACCCGTAATGCGCCAGGGTCCCCAAGCTCAGGCCAGGGACGATCTAAAAAGAGTTGATGAATATCGGTTAGCCCGGAGACCAGATACGGCTCGCAGCGGTTAACTTTCAGGTGATCGGCAACAATCCAGTGCGCATGGCTTGCGGCGAGCATCGCGCGTTTCACCTCGGCATCCGCTTCTTTACCGGCACTCAAACCGAGTTCGGCATGAAGGGCGCACGCACCGAGAATGGCGATATCGGCCCGATAGCGTGACAGCAGGGACAACGTGGCGCTGCCGGCAAACAGGCGCTGCTTCGGGTCCCATTTTCCACCGAGCAGAATAAGCTCAATGTCTTCCCGGTCGCTAAAATGCTGGGCGATATCCAGCGAGGTAGTGATCACGGTGTGAGGCCCCTGCAGAAAAGAAGCGACGGCCATCACCGTACTGCCGGCATCCAGAAACAGGGTGGAACCCGGCGGAACCGCCTGCGCAACCTGTTTCCCCAGGCGCTGCTTGGTTTCCGGCAACAGGGTATTGCGGCCCTGACGATTCATGGCCGAAAGATTCAGAGCAATAGCCCCGCCGTGATTCTTCTGGGCAAGCCCCTGATTTTCCAGATCGGTCAGATCCCGACGAACGGTATCCGCCGAAACCTGCAGCTTTTCTGCCAGCTCGGTGATGCTGGCCTGACCTTGTTCACTGAGAATATCAAGGACATAGCGTTGACGTGCGGTTTTGTGCATGGGCAGCAATCCTGCAAAATGTCGCAATAAATCGCATAATACAGCATTTTGACGCAGAAGGAAGGAGTATCGTAAACCAGGTTGATGTTTAATTATTGGAATTATATTAAGCGGATATCATTAAGCCGTTCTGAATGTTAACCACAGTGTTAATGTTATGTTTTAATCAACGATTTGGGTTATGTAACCAACGCATTGTCATTAACTGGTGGAATATG